>CAZPDA010000035.1:0-18656 GCA_964585115.1 uncultured Flavipsychrobacter sp. | reverse complement strand
AATCATTTATAATGGACTAATTCAATAATTTAAGATGTGTATTGTGTATCAAGAATCAAATAATAATTTAGACTATAATGATCGGTTTTCTGTCAAAAATGTTCGGAGGAAAGAAGTCTGATAAAGATGTAAAGCGCCTAGAGCCTATCGTCTCCGATATCAATAAGATATACCAAGAGCTACAGCAACTATCTAATGATCAACTTCGTAATAAAACACAGGAGTTTCGTCAACAGATAGCTGACTATACTAAAGAAATAGTTCAACAAATAGCTGATAAAAAGACAGAAGCAGAAGAGCATGCTGACATCCACGCTCGTGAGGCCATATATAATGAAGTAGACAAGTTGATCAAAAAGAAAGATGAACAACTTGAAGAGATACTTGACAAGATACTACCTGAAGCTTTTGCTGTAATTAAAGAAACAGCAAGAAGGTTCAAAGAAAACCCAGAAATGGTAGCCTCAGCTACACAGCTAGACCAAGATCTTGCGGTAGAGAAAGACTACATCAGAATAGATAATGGGCAAGCGATATACAGGAACTCATGGAATGCTGCAGGTAATACTATTACTTGGAACATGGTACACTATGATGTTCAGCTGATAGGTGGTATCGTACTACACCAAGGTAAGATATCAGAGATGGCTACGGGTGAGGGTAAAACACTTGTATCTACCCTACCGGCTTACCTTAATGCATTAGCTGGCGAGGGTGTGCATATAGTAACAGTGAACGACTACTTGGCTAAACGTGACCAAGAGTGGAACACTCCTATATTTGAATTCTTAGGTCTAACGACAGACTGTATCGATAAACACCAACCAAACTCAGATAGCCGTAGAAAGGCATACTTGGCTGATATCACTTATGGTACGAATAACGAATTTGGTTTTGACTACCTAAGAGATAACATGGTGCACGATGCTAACGAGATGGTTCAGCGTAAGCACCACTACGCAATGATAGATGAGGTGGATAGTGTATTGATAGATGATGCAAGAACACCACTTATTATATCAGGGCCTATACCTAAAGGTGACGAGCAACAATTCCATATACTTAAGCCAAGAATACAGCGCTTGGTAGAGGCGCAAAGAAAGGTCATTAACCAGAACCTTACAGAAGCGAAGAAACTTATAGCCGAAGGGAAAGCTGGTAAAGAAGACGGTGGACTTAACTTATATCGTGCATATAGAGGTTTACCAAAAACCGCTCCTTTAATTAAGTACTTAAGTGAAGAAGGTAATCGTCAGATACTTCAAAAAACAGAGAACTACTACCTTGGTGAGCAGCAACGTAATATGCCTAAGGTAGACGAAGACCTGTTCTTTACTATCGATGAGAAGAACAATAGTGTAGACCTAACGAACAAAGGTATTGCGCTTATCACTCAGTCTGGAGAAGACCCTGAATTCTTCATACTTCCTGACATAGGTACAGAGCTTGCTGAAATAGAGAAGTTAGAAGATAGTGCTGAAGACAAAGCAAAGAAAAAAGACCTGTTACTTCAAGAATATGCTATTAAGGCAGAACGTATACACTCACTACAACAACTACTAAAAGCATATACTCTATTTGAGAAAGATGTAGAATATATCGTTGTAGAAGGTAAGGTGAAGATAGTAGATGAGCAAACAGGTCGTGTGATGGAAGGTCGTCGCTATAGCGATGGTCTACACCAAGCGATAGAGGCTAAAGAAGATGTAACAGTAGAGGCTGCAACACAAACCTTTGCTACTGTAACCTTGCAGAACTTCTTTAGAATGTATCACAAGCTTGCAGGTATGACAGGTACTGCTGAAACAGAGGCAGGCGAACTATGGGAGATCTACAAACTAGATGTTGTAGCCATACCTACCAATGTGCCGATAGCAAGAAATGACCAGCAAGACCTTGTATACAAAACGATCAGAGAGAAATACAAAGCTGTAATAGACGAGATAGAAGCACTACGAGGTGCAGGGCGTCCGGTACTAGTAGGTACTACTTCGGTTGAGGTGTCAGAATTGCTTAGCCGCATGCTTCAACAAAAGAAGATACAGCACAATGTACTGAATGCAAAACAACACGGTCGTGAGGCACAAGTGGTTGCAGAAGCAGGTATTGCAGGTAACGTGACCATTGCTACCAACATGGCTGGTCGTGGTACGGATATCAAACTAGGGGCTGGTGTTAAAGAAGCTGGAGGTCTAGCCATTATTGGTACTGCCAGACACGAAAGCCGCCGTGTAGACAGACAGCTACGTGGTCGTGCTGGTCGTCAGGGTGACCCGGGTACATCTCAATTCTTTGTATCTCTTGAAGATGACCTAATGCGCCTATTCGGTTCAGAGCGTATCGCATCCCTAATGGATAAAATGGGACATAAAGAGGGCGAGGTACTACAACACGGCATGATCACTAAGTCTATTGAGCGCGCGCAGAAGAAAGTTGAAGAGAACAACTTCGGAATTCGTAAGCGTTTGCTTGAGTATGATGATGTAATGAACTCTCAGCGTGATGTTATCTACAAGCGTCGTAAACACGCATTGTTTGGAGACCGTCTATCTATAGACCTTGACAATGCAATGTTCGATGTTTGTACAGACATAGCTACTCAGTTTGAAGAGAACAGAGACTTTGAGGCATTCAAGCTGGAAGTAATGAAGCATTTGGCAATGGAGCCGGAAGGCATTACTGAAGAGCAATTCGCTAAAGGTGACCTTGCAGGTATAGGCGAGCAATTGTACAAGGATGTAAAAGAACTATACAAACGTAAAACAACCGCTATCAGCGAAGCTATCTACCCTACTCTTAAGCAATTGGAAGAAGAAAATGGAGATAGGATCGATAACATAGTTATACCATTCACTGATGGCATTAAAGAGCTACAGGCAATTGTAAACCTAAAAGAAGCTGTAGCAGGAGAAGGCACTCCTGCCATCCGCTCGTTAGAAAAGAATATCACGCTTGCAATGATAGACGATGCATGGAAAGACCATCTTCGTTCTATGGATGAGCTTCGTACATCAGTACAAATGGCATCTTACGAGCAGAAAGACCCATTATTGATCTATAAGTTCGAAGCCTTCAATTTATTCAAAGCAATGTTGCTAGAAACGAATAAAAGTATTGTTTCATTCTTGATACGCGCTGCTATCCCTATGCAGCAACCTCCTCAGGAAGCTCCTGAAGCTCCACAGCAACAGACTGACATGAGCCAAATGAGCATGAACAAACAAGATATAGATGCCGCAGGGCAAGACTATGGCACTGACGAGAACGACATGTATGACAGTCGTGATACCGCAGTACAAAACACACCTGTAACTGCAGGACCTAAAATTGGTAGAAACGACCCTTGCCCTTGCGGAAGTGGCAAGAAGTACAAGCAGTGTCATGGTAAATAATCATTAAAAAACATAAATATTTTCGCGATAAAAGCCTCAAATACACTTGAGGCTTTTATTATATACCAAGGTTATTCACAGTAGTTTGTATTTAAGTTTTGAATTTTGCTTTCCTACTGTTTATTTTTGCACCTTACATATCAAATATGACGATGAAAAAGAATAGTACAAATATCTTATTGGCAGGGGCTCTTATACTACTATTAGTAGTAGCACGTATTGTGAACCATGAACTAATGATACCTAACTTGGCATCTGTTGCTGCTCTAGGTCTATTTAGTGGTGCTGTTATCAAAGACCTGAAAGTAGCTTTCTTGCTACCTCTTCTAGCCTACTTCATTTCTGATGTTTATATCGAATTCTTTGGCCACACTTCAGGATTCTATGGTATAGAGCAATTCTTTACTTATGGTTCTATGATGTTGGTTACCCTATTAGGTAGCCGTATGGGCAGACCTAAAGCACTAAAAGTGTTTGGCTACAGCATTGCAGGATCACTAATATTCTTCTTAGTAAGTAACTTCGGCGTATGGGTTGCTATCCAATTCGGAACAGACCTATATGGTTATGGCAAAGGACTTGACGGTCTAGCTACTACGTATCTAATGGCACTACCTTTTTACGACAAAATGGGTACTACAATATTCCTTAATACTTTCTTAGGAGGTGTATTATTCAGTGGAATTCTTTTCGGTGCTTACCAATTGCTACAACTTACCGTTGTAAAGAATATAGCTAACGAGAATGCTTAATTAATCTAACTATATATAAAAAAGCCGTGCTAGTAGCACGGCTTTTTTTGTTTGTATTAATACTCTTTATTGATATTATTCCTAATCACTTATCACCACCCTACTTCGTCCTATTACAGCCTTATCGTTACTCACCTCCAGTATATAAATACCTGAAGCAATAGAGCCTGTATTTATTTCTACGGTTTTAGACTTACCAATAGTCGTGTTTGTACTCCAAGCCACTTTCCCAGTATAGTCTACAAGCCTCACCATAATATCATCATTATCAACTTCAGCATTACATACTATTAAGAAAGAACCTCTATTAGGGTTAGGTGCTACTACTATATTATTTGCATCATACGGTATGGTAGCAATATTTGTTGTCGTATCCGGTGGTGGTGGTATATAGAATTGCTTTGCCGACTTCCACATACCTCTACCATATGTTGATGCCCATATCTCATTAGTTGTATAATTAATACCTAGGTCTGTCACCTCGATACTTGGCAGGTTATTATTGAAAGGCTCCCACCTTCCATTTGTCGCAGTATCTATGTAAAAGACACCTACAGATGTACCCACATATACAACATCATTAGACGTATCCTGCTCAAAACAATAAACAGGAACATCAGGCAAGCCTGCTTTAACATTAGACCATGAGCCTGCATTATACTCAGCTACTTGAGGGCTTCCATATCTGCTAAAGGTTATCCAGAAATGATCATACTTCTTCTGGTCTACTTTTATATCTGATATCCTACCATTGTACGGAACTCTTATTGTATCCATGGTCACCATGTTACCAGGCACTAATTGATGTGTATAGAACACAACATTGGTATCTGGGTATATAGCGTACAGTGTACCTGATGAATCAGCGGTCATAGCTAACCTCAAAGCATTATCACCATCAGACACACTAGCTGTTAACGGGATCCAATTGTTTCCTTTGTTAGGGCTAAAATAAATGCTATCGTATGCTGCTATCAAATAGTTATTATTGTGAGGGCTAATAACATAAGGAGTTATCCATGCACCTCTTGGTCTACCTGGTATATTATTATGAATATCAGTAAAGTTTTGCCCCCCATTAGTGGTACGTCTCAACTCTCCATATTGAATTGCAGTATAGAAGGTATTACTATCTATATAATCCACCTCACAGTTCATACCATCACCACCTGTCAGGTCGTACCAAGTGCCCATATACAATCCTTTACTACCATTATCTTGAGCACCACCTATTACAAAATCAGCAAGATTGCTCACCGCATTTCTATAGTATTGAGTTATACCCAACCCATCAGAAAGATCTGTCCATACGCCACCAGGGTTGTTCGTTTTATAAACGCCACCATCATTACACTCATATAGCCACCCCTGCTTCAGTGGGTGGAATGCCAACCAGTGCTTATCAGCATGTACATTATGCGCTCCATTCGATGTAAAGTACCATTGATTAGCTAGGCTCCATGTATTGCCCCCATTAGTAGACATCCAAGTATTCACACCACCAACGTATATATTATCACTATCAGCCGGATCTATAGCTATGGCTAGGTCATACCAACCTTGTCTACCACAACCATTACCGCTTAAGTTTCCGGTTATTAGATTACCATTACAGTTAGAGCCGCTTGCACTATATATTTTACTGAAAGAGGCACCCGAGTTCGAAGAGTGATAAATCCCTTCTAATCCACTTGCAGTATTAGCGACTACAGCCTTAACTATTGAGGGGTCTTGAGGCGTAACTGCTAAGGTCGTTCTACGCTTCCCAGAGTTACTTAATACATTAGACCAGCTTTGACCACCATCAGTTGAGCGATAAATGCCACCATTATTATTACCATACCTAGTAGCGTATAGTATAGATGTATCTGTTGGTTTTTGTAATACTTGCTTATAATGACCTGTAGTTTGGTATCTGGTCCATGTAGCACCTGCATCATAAGATTTATAGATACCGTTACTCGCTGCTAATGTCAGAGAGTTAGTATCTAGGCTATTTATAACCAGACAGTTAGCCAGTCTTAGTTGCGATGAGTTCCATTGTAGCCCTGTAGCGTTCCACGTAGCACCACCATCTGTAGACTTCAGCACGCCAATACTATACGTATCACTAGCATCTCTATCACCTGTACACAAGTAGATAACGTTTGGGTTCAGAGGGTTAACATCAACATCAGAAACACCCAGAACTGGAAGGTCAGGAGTTTCATTTGTCCAGGTCTGCCCATCATTTGTAGTCTTCCAAAGCCCTCCACCTGCAGTACCTACCCAGTAGGTATTCGGGTCAGTTGGGTGAAACTCTATAGCATTGATACGACCGATACCACTATACCCACCATCGGAGTAGTCAGGACCTTGGAAAGACCAGTTAGCCTGACTAGCGGTAGTCTTCATACCCTGCCTTAATTGTCTATACTTTTCTACTTCTTGATATTTCTTGATTGGAGATACCATATAACCGTTTTGGTCTGTGTTTTGGCTTTGATACCATAACCATCGGTCAAAATGATATTCACCTGTTTCCTCAATATGAGTATTAGTTGAAATATCTTTCTTTGCCTCAATATTATGCTCTTGCATATATTTCCTGACAACATCCTGTAACTTTACAGGTGAACTATTGTCACCTGTAACTGGCACTTGTGCATTGGTAACACTAACAACCAGCATTGCTGTAAAAAGAGATAAAATTCGCTTCATTTATATTTTACTTAGTATTTAAAACATATTCATCCATACTTGAACAAGTCCAAGCATAGCGGCGCTTATAGAGTAGCCATCAAAGAAAACTCCTTAATAGCTAAAATAGCAGCAATAAAATTGGGAGCTAAACGGTTGGCAATCGTAGTAAACAAAAATATCTATTTATATAATACAGACAAACAGAGTTTTGTAAAAAATACTGCTTGGCTTCTTCATGAGCTAAAACATGTGGAACAATATAGACGTTTGGGCACACTAAAGTTCATCATAAAGTACCTGTTCGAGTCGATTAGACATGGCTATCATAACAACAAGTTTGAAGTTGAGGCCCGAAAAGCAGAGCAAAACCACAGCTTATTACAAGAATATACAATAGAATAATAGCAAAATGTGCGTACTGCTATTTCTTTTTATCATAGGTTGATTTTATATTTGCACAAAATTAGTAGATAATATGCCACAGAAAATAAAGCCAACAGGACGTCAGAAGTCAATGTTCTTTATACACCTTGTAGTCTTTGCTATAGTTACCGCACTTACATGGTGGTTGCTATATAAAGATGCAGAAGGTTGGGTTTATCCTTGGCCGGCATGGACCACTGCTGCTTGGGGATTATCTCTACTGGGTCACTGGTGTGCAGTATATACATCTTATGAAGACCCAGGTCATGACGAATTCAGACGTCAGGTAAATAACGGATAATAATTATTTATAAACGATATACTTCACCCCTTGCTGTATCGCAAGGGGTTTTTTAATTTTAGTATATATCTCAAGCTCATGGAATCATCTAAGATCAAACAGTTACAGAAGGAATACGACACATTAGTAGACGAACGGTCTAAACTAGATATACTGGTAGACCTTGGTATAGAGATACGCAACTTTGATGTAGATAGAGCATCTGAGATAGCTGAAGAGGTCATAGAGCGATCCTTAAAGATAGGTTACCCAAAAGGAGAAGGTAGAGGGCTTAACCTAAAAGGGTCTTGTTTCTGGCTACAAGGAGACTATGACGAAGGGCTTGAGGAACTGAACAAAGCGTACAAGATTGCGAAGCAGATAAAAGAACCTCGCTTAGAAGCTCGTGTACTGAACAACTTCGGGAATATACACCGAGATCTTGGAGATCTGGCCAAAGCATTGAACTACTTTGAAGAAGCATTAGCAATAAATGAAGAACTGGGCGACGAGTTTGCTCAGTCTGTTAACCTGAATAGTATTGCTATCTTACTTTATGACCTTAATGATTTTGATAGCGCACTGGAATACGCATTGCGTTGCTTACCTACTTTTGAGCGAGAACATGACCGAACAAGGCTTAATACCCTGCATAATACACTAGGGAACATCTACTTCAAACAAGGGCAATACAATGAAGCACTGAGATATTTTGAAGATAACCTTCAAAATTCGGACATGGATACACAAGCCTACATAATGGCACAAAGTGGTATCGGGAAAGTGTACTTTAGAAGAAGGGAGTATGATACAGCTCGTAAATACCTGTATGATGCACACAATACAGCTCAAAAAAGTGAAAACGCTGAAGTACAGATCATATGCAACTACTACCTTGGGAAGATAGCCATAGATGAAGGCAACTATAGAAATGCGCTACAGTACCTGAACACAGCCTTTGATATGGCTGATGAGTATATGCGCAAGCATGACCTGATGAGTATCCATGAGACGCTATCAGTACTGTATGATACCATGGGGGATGTACCTAAAGCATTCCATCACCTAAAAGCCTATGAGAAACTTAAAGAAGCAATATTCAAACAAACTACCCTATCAAAACTACGCAACCTACAAATAAGGCAAAAGATAGAGCTGGCTCAAAAAGAAAAAGAAGTAGCACAACGTACTGCTCAGCTAAAGCAACAGTTCCTTGCGAACATGAGCCATGAGATACGCACACCTATGAATGCCATTGTAGGGATGACAAGGCTACTACTCAGTAAAGAACCAAGAGAGGACCAAAAGAGGTACTTACATGCTATACAGCAATCATCAGACAATCTTTTGGTCATCATCAACGATATACTAGACCTATCTAAAATAGAAGCAGGAAAGATCATTATAGAACAAACAGACTTCTCTCTAAATGAAGTGCTGGATAGTGTTGCTGATATGCTGATGTTCAAAGCTGAGGAAAAAGGCATAGAACTAAGAACATCAATAACAAAAGATATACCGTATAAATTCACAGGAGACCCTACACGGATAAATCAGGTATTAATAAACTTAGCGGGAAACGCTGTAAAATTTACCGAGAAAGGGCATGTTGCTGTTGACATCACCGTTCAGCAACAAGAAGGTGATGAGTATTGGATGCGTTTTGACATATCTGATACCGGCATTGGCATATCTCCGGATTATGTACAGCGGATATTTGAAAGCTTCACACAAGCGGGCACTGATGTTGCCAGAAAGTATGGAGGCACAGGGCTTGGGCTCACCATTTCAAGAGAGTTAGTATCCCTTATGAATGGTGACATAACTGTAGAAAGCGAACTAGGGAAAGGAACAACGTTTACTGTTATTATACCTCTGACTAAGGCTGAAGACCAAACAAAAGAAGTTAAACAGAATATAATAGAAGACAGTACTATAGCAAAGCTGAATGAGATAAACCTACTACTAGTAGAGGATAATGAGTTCAACAGAATGGTTGCAGAAGACACTTTAAAAGAAGTGTTACCCAAAATGAGCATATCTGTGGCTGTGAACGGAGAAGAAGCCGTAAACCTAGTGAAGCAGAATAAATATGACATCGTGCTAATGGACATACAAATGCCTATTATGGATGGGCTAACTGCAACAATAGAGATCCGTAATAAGCTGCCTAAACCTGCATCGGAGACCAAAATCATTGCAATGACAGCAAATGTATTGCAAGAGGATGTACAAAAATACCTGAAGGCAGGTATGAACGCTTATGTATCAAAACCTTTCCAAACGGATGAGCTTCTTCTTAAGATGTCATCAGTGCTAGACAGCTCCTATGAACATAAAGAAGAGATAATTGAAGAAAAGGAAGCAGAACAACCTAAACGATCAGCTAGAACATTACCTGAAAAAGTAACAGATCAGTCGTTTCTAAAACAGTTTACAGGAGGGAAGCCTGACAAAATGGACAAGTATATAGGTATGTTCTTAGAGAATGGACCTAGGTTACTAAACATAATAGAACAAGCCTTGGCCGACAAAGACTACCCCTCTTTAAAAATAGCTGCACACTCTTTGAAACCTCAGCTGTCATACATGGGTGTAAAAGAAGATGTTAGCCATATCTTCTTGATAGAACAGACAGCAGGTGAGCAAGCTCACTTTGAGCGTCTTCCTGAATTAGTTAACAATTTGAAAATAGTATGTGCAAAGGCTTTTGACGAATTAAAAGCAAAAGCATATTAGTTTTGCAACCAACAGTAATAGAGGATAGTTCACATTGACTTTCTGCAAATATTATATTGCAGACAGCTTTTATTTTGAATTTATTTTTTCTATTTTTCATCGAAATTGAATTTCTCTAACTATGGCAACAGATAATAAGCGCTACATCTTTCTGGTAGATGATGAGCCAATTCAGAATGAAATGCTTAAAGACTATCTATCAGAGCGTTTTCTTTATGACATTAAGATCTTCGACAATGGTGAAGAAGCTTTATCTCAAATGAACCTTAATCCAGAGATAGTTGTTTTAGATTACCATCTAAGTGCTCATAAAACTGACGCTAAAAACGGTGTGGAGATTCTGAAACTAATGAAAGAGCGCCACCCTGAGACACAAGTTGTGATGTTATCAGGTCAGGATAAAATAGAAGTAGCTATAGACAGCATGAAATATGGTGCTTTTGACTATGTGATAAAAGGAGAAACTGCTTTCTCTAGAATGGAGAATGTGTTGAATAATGTAAGTGAACTTCATAGAGTGAAGACTATCAACAAAGCTTACAAAAAAACAATTGCTTTTCTAGGTGTTGTTATTGGTTTGATCATTCTACTTGCTCTATACTTAGCTTTCTTCACCAACGCATATACACATACTTCCAACAACGCTTTATAATCTTTTATATCTTATAGTGTTCAGCATATCTTTTTATAGATTTGCTGAACATTTTTAATTTATACCAACTATGCAACTTGCTAATAGACTGAATCGTGTAGCAGAACCTCAAACCATAAAAATGGCTAAGCTCGGCAGAGAGTTGCGTGCCCAAGGTATAGATATTATAGACCTAAGCTTAGGAGAACCCGACTTTTATACTCCCGAGCATATCTGCGATGCAGCTACACAAGCGATGAAGGATGGATATACTAAGTATACTCCTGTACTAGGCTACCCTGAACTTCGAGAGGCAATTTGTAATAAACTAAAAAGAGATAACAACATAGATTATACACCAGACCAAATCATAGTATCAACAGGAGCGAAACAATCTCTTGCCAATGCTATACTAAGTATTGTGAATCCTGGTGATGAAGTTTTGATACCAACACCATATTGGGTGACCTATAGTGCATTAGTAGAGTTTGCAGAAGGAACATGCAAATTTATCTCTTGCCCTATTGAAGACGACTTTAAATTAACTCCTCAGAAATTAGAGGAAGCAATATCAGACGAGACAAAGCTGTTCATGTTCTCTTCTCCATGCAACCCAAGTGGCAGTGTATATTCTAAAGAAGAACTTGCTGGACTTGTAGCGGTATTTAAAAAGTATCCTAACTGCGCTATAATAAGTGATGAAATATATGAATACATCAACTATGCAGGTGCACATAACAGCATAGCTCAATTTGACGAAGTGAAGGATCGTGTAATGGTGGTGAATGGAATGTCTAAAGGTTTTGCAATGACGGGTTGGCGTCTTGGCTATATGGCGGGTCCTGTTGATGTTGTAAAGGCATGTGAGAAGATACAAGGGCAGTTCACATCGGGCACCAACTCGATCACTCAACGCGCTGCTATTACAGCCTTAAGCGAAAGTCTTGAGCCTACACAGAAGATGCGTGATGCCTTTAGAGAACGTAGAGACTTTGTTATTGGTGCATTAAAAGAAATAGAAGGTATTAACATCAATACTCCGGAAGGAGCATTCTACGCTTTTCCGAATATTAGCGGCTTCTTTGGCAAGTCTAATGGCGACCAAACGATTAACAACGATGAGGACCTATGTATGTACTTATTACATACTGCACACATTAGCACGGTAAAGGGTTCTGCATTTGGAAATAAAGATTGTATACGTCTTTCATTTGCAACATCTATGGACAAGCTGAAAGAGGCAATGTATCGCATGAAAGAGGCGCTCAATAAGCTATCCTAAGCTTATTAATCATTCTTCTTGCTTTTACCTTCTTGAAGAGTACCTTCAGCTGTTGTCACCTTTAACAGGACGTAGGCATATATATCTTCTAGTTCTCCGGGGTGGTTCTCATACCAAGTCATACTCTGCTGAAAGAACTCCGGAGTAACATCATGATGCTTTAGAATATTTGCATAAAAAATCGCTAAAGAGTCTTTATTCTTATTCTTGATTCTATGCAGACTATCATTTACCATCGTACTATACACCTCTGCATAATGTATATCTACAAGGATATCTTCCATTTCTTTTGCTGATAGATGACCTTCACTCCCCTTTTCTTTGCAGGACGTCATCAATAATATAGCAAACACTAGAACACTTACAATCCTCATCCTTTTACTTTAGTGAATTATACTTTTGTGCGTTAGGCACATCTACTTGTTGTAGCATGGTAATATATAGCCCTCTTTTATCCTTTGGTATCTGTGCTAGCACACTAGCCACCTCATCACTTTTAGCATTGAAAAAGAATTGCAACAATATTGCACCGGGGTTTTCTCTCTGAAGCTGGCTAAGCGTATTGATACCTTTTAATATCACTTGTTGTGATTCTTCAGGCTTTTCATACATATTATCCAAACCTTCTCTATGCATAGTATACCAATATGAGCGAAAGGCTTTGAACCTTGGGTTTAATATTTGGTCGATGACCCAATACCTGTTCTTATTGCCTTCTACAGCTTTCCAACCTGTTATGGTTTTACCTTGCTCCGGAGCATTATTTACAACATTTTGTGCTTTTTTGAAGTAAACTGTACCTCCATTGGGTTCAAAACTATCATAATCTAGCCCAAGTATCAGATAAGAATAATATGCCAGTATTGCAGTAAGGTTTGATGCAAAAGGATCATTACCACTCACCCTGTTATCGTTGAATTGAAGCGGAGCAAATTGAGAATAACTAAACTTAAGATCTCTATCAATATAGTTAACTATAGGACTACTATAGCTACTATTATAAACCGGTCTTGATGCCTGTATGTTTATCGTACCCATAAAGCCATTCTCTATCCCATCTAGTGTACCTGTCACATTTATCAGTACGTTACAGTTTATCTTTTCATTAGGCCCAAATTGGTCATTTGTCCATTTCCTAGTGTTTAAGAACTCTGTAATAGCCTGCTCCATATTCACAAACAGAGTTTTGTCTACGTTTTGAATACGGTCATGCATCACCTTAACTGTACAATTGAGTTCCTGTGCTTTCACAGCAAAGCTCAATGCTACGAATAAACATATGCTAAACAGTCTTTTCAGCATGTTTCATCTCTTTTATATGGTCTACAATAGCTTTAGCTACATCTGCTTTGCTTTGTAACGGTAACTCTATTTCTTCATTTGCCATAACAAAGGTCACCTTATTGGTATCATGTCCAAAACCTGCACCATCATCATTTAGGGAGTTAAGGACGATCATATCTGCATTCTTCTTAGCTAGCTTTCCTTTTGCATTTTCTAACTCGTTATTTGTCTCCATTGCAAAACCTACTAATAGCTGACCATCTTTCTTCTGCTGGCCTAGTGAATACAATATATCCTTTGTCTTGGTCAGGTTTATTACTAACGAGTCATCATGCTTTTTTATTTTCTCATCTGCCACATTAGCTGGTGTAAAGTCAGCTACTGCCGCAGCCATTATAGCAATATCAGACGTAGGAAAGGCATCATTACAAGCCTTATACATATCCTCAGCACTTTCTACACGCACTATATTAATAGATGAGTTTTGTACTGATATAGAAGAAGGACCTAGTACTAGTGTCACATCAGCACCTTGCTTTGCTAGCTCTTCAGCGATAGACACGCCCATCTTCCCACTTGAAAAGTTACCTACAAAACGTACAGGGTCTATTCTTTCATATGTAGGGCCTGCTGATACCATTGCTTTTATTCCAGTTAGTGGCTTGTCATTGTTCAAAAAGCCGCTAACAAAATCCACTATATATTCTGGCTCAGCCATTCTACCCTCTCCTACCAAACCACTAGCCAACTCTCCATGAGCTACAGGTATCACCGTATTTCCATACGATCGCATTTTACCCAAATTAGCTTTTGTAGTTGGGTGGTGCCACATATCCTCATCCATAGCAGGTGCTACCAATACAGGACAAGTAGCAGACAGATAAACCGCACAAACCAAATTATCACACAGCCCATTTGCCAACTTTGCTAAGGTATTAGCACTACATGGCGCAATAAGCATAACATCTGCCCACCTACCCAGTGCTACATGGTTATTCCAAGCGGAGCCATCATTCACATTGCTATATACAGGATTTTTAGAAACTGTAGCCAGTGATAGCTCACTTACAAACTGTAACGCTGCTTCTGTAGCAATGACCTTGACCTCTGCCCCTTCTTTTATCAGTTGGCGCACCAGTATAGGCGTTTTATAGGCAGCAATACTACCGGTAACGGCTAGAATTATTTTTTTACCTGCTAAATGCATGTATTAATAAGTTCTGGTTTGATATTGCAAGGTACAGCTTTTTGCACGGTATAAATAGTACATCAACTAGCAGTGCGTATCACTATAAACCCTAACACACACAAGATAAGGATCATAAAAATGGCTAAGAGGGTCCACCTTTGGTCTCTATACAACCCTTTCCTTCTATTGGTGTTTTTCAGTTCTTTATTTAACCTGTGTTTTAGTTCGTTAGTAGCTAGCTTCATTTCCTTAGCAGAGAGTTCATTCAACCCTTCTACAGCATCACTATCCATTCCTTCATCTGACAACAAAAGCTCGACCTCACGCTGCTCCTCAGGAGATAACCGCCCTTCAAAGTATGCTAATAGCCTAGCCTCAGAAAGCATACCTTTCTCCTCACTATTCAATATGTCATCTTTATTACTCATGCTTTTTCAGCTCTAGCTTTTCTATTACAATGCGCTTGAGGTTGCGTTTCCCGTTTTGAATATAACTTTTTACCTGCATATATGTATATTCTGTCTCTTCCACTATCTCTTGATAGCTTTTCTTTTGGTAGTAGAACAGTTGTATACACACTCTCTGGTCATTAGGCAGCTCTTCCATAGCCGCTTCCATTTGCTCTAGTGTGTATTCTCGCTTTAGCATTTCTTCCCTATTCTCATCATGCTGCTTCAAGTATTCAGGGTAATCGCCACCTATATTATGGTCATTATTACGTAGTTGTTGTAAACAGTGGTTTCTTATTACGATATACAACCAGCCTTTTACATTATCAACACGCTCTTTAGGCAGTTTTGTCAACGCCATAAGAAATGTGTGCTGTACGGCATCCGAAGCCAGACTTTTGTCTTTTAGATACTTCATAGCAACACCTAACAATAGCAACGTATAACGCTCCAATAATACCCCAAGCCAATACTTATCATTGGCTTTATAGAACTTACTTAGTAGCTCTTCATCAACTAGGTCGCTATGTTTAATACTGTCCTTCAAATCCAGGTCTGTATCATAAAGATGCGATATGCTCAATATTCCACAGAATATTATTTATAAGTTAAACATTGCATTGATATTTTTAAGTATATATCTTGAGCCAAATTTTAAAACTTTCACAATTGATTATGAAAAAAACCTTATTATACATTACCCTATTATTGTTTATATCTACATCAGCACATGCTCAATCCTTTTTCTTTAGAGTACCAAAGTTTACTCAGAGAATGCATATAGGCTATACATACGTAGCTAATAGTGCCAAGTACGAAGGGCAAGTATACAATTACAATTTTGACTCAGCATCATATACGAGCTTAGGACTAACCTCTCAAAACATAAGAACGGTTGGTGGTTACGGTATGGTAATGGGCACCTACTTTCCACTAACAAATTTTGGAGGAGACAAGGTCGGGCTTGCTCTATCAACAGACTTTGCCTATAATTTCATGTTGTGGGAAGAACTCAAAGGTGGATATTATGACCAGATAGACGTTGATTTCTTCAACTCTTCTGGTGTAACATTGCAGATGGGCATGCCTATTGGCCTAGACCTAAAGTTTGGAGCAGAATCTACAACGTCAAAAAATCATAGACTTACTGCAACTGTTGGTGCGGGAGTAAATGCCATGTACTCGCTTACTAGTTATGAGGATAATGTTGGTGCAATATTTAGCCCCAACCCATACATTAAACTAGAAGGAGGTATACGTGCTGGCATTGTAATGAAACTAAGAATACTATATACCATTGGCGGTCCTCAATATATAAGTGAAGACGCAGACATTTTTGGTTCTGTTAATGAATACAGTACAGACTTTACACTAACAGGTCGATCATCTCTTAATATATCACTGCTATTCTCTCCATTCTCATGGATGTGGAATGAACATGGATGGTGGAACAAGTATTAAACCTAAAAATATTAACTATACCTTAAACAAAGCACTACCATGGTAGTGCTTTGTTGCGTATTTACTGACAACCGCCTTAAACTCTTCATCAAATTCCCTATATTGTTTTGTAAACTATATAGGCTATGAGGTCCTTTTATGCTACTACACTACTTATCATTCTTATAACCATGGGCAAAACAGGCCATGCTCAATATGGTTTTGAAGCATATGAGCTACCTGGTGCCATACTAAGGATACAAACAGGGTACTCTACAGCTAGTACTACATCTAAATATGAAGGTGTGATGCGGATATTTGATGCTAATAATAGCGGCATTATCATAAAAGATACTGCATGGTCTCAAAACCTTAGCTCTACATCCACGCTTGGCTTTACGATCGGTACATACATACCTATCCAACGTTTAGGTAGAGTAAGCCTGCTTGCTCTTTCTACAAACCTTAATTATAATGTATTCAAATGGAATAATATTGCAAGCGAGCTATATAGTGGCACTGACTATAGTATATCAGGCAGTACCAAACAAATAGCGGTCCCACTTAGTCTAGACCTAAAGTTTGGGTGCGATGCTACCTTATCTAAGAATAACCGTTTTTGTGCTACTATAGGTGGCGGATTTCAACCGGCTTTTTTCTATACAGAAGTAGAAACTTCATCTAATTCAACAATAGGGGTCAATCCTTTCATTAAAGCAGAAGTAGGGCTACTAGCAGGACTTTGTATGAAGTTGCAAGCCAAATATGAGTTTGGACTGATAAAAGACTTTGAATTAATAAGCAAGTATGTAGATGAGACCAAAGAAATGAACCTAGCACGAAACTTCTCTATGAGTGGCGAACCTGCATTTACATTCTCAGTAATACTTATGCCATTCTCTTGGGCATGGCAAGAACACGGATGGTGGGATACATACGAAGTTAGATAACACATCAAAAATGACTCCTCCTACAATAACACTAGAAACAAGTAGACTCTTCTTAAAAGAAGTTACCCCTGAATACTATAAGTATCTGTTCGACAACTTATCTGATGACGAACTGAAAGAAGAACTATGCTACAGCGATGCTGACCTTAATAAGGCTAAAGCTCGTTTGCCGTTAGGCATGACCTATTACCATATTACCTTTAAGTACTTCTTGCTAAAAGACAAACAAAACCAAAAGACAATAGGCACCTGCGGCTATTATAGATGGTACCCGGAGCACGACCGTGCTGAGTTTGGCTATGTAATGAGCGATGAAAGCTATAGAAAGCAAGGACTAATGAAAGAAGCTGCAGATAGGCTCATCCAATACGGGTTTGAAGACATGAACATACATAGAATAGAAGCATTTGCCAGCCCGGAGAATACAGCTTCCGTAAAGATATTGAAGGGGTTGGGCATGAAGTATGAGGGGCTAATGCGAGAGCACTTTTTCATAAACGGGAAACATGAAGACTCCGCATGCTATGCGATACTAAAGCACGAGTATTCCACATCATAGGTAAACATTCTTATAGCACTAACTGTTCTACTTGCAAAATGGGCTAAAATAGCTACTTTTGCACCACAATTTCACTTTACAAACTATACATATTCATATATGAACTTTCAATTAACAGAAGAGCAAAAGGCGGTACAAATGGCTGCCAGAGACTTTGCCAAAAACAAACTACTACCAGGTGTTATTGAGCGTGATGAACAACAAAAGTTCCCTACTGAGCAAGTAAAAGAACTTGGAGAGCTAGGTTTCTTAGGTATGATGGTAGACCCTAAGTATAGTGGGTCTGGTATGGATACCGTATCATACGTTTTGGCGATGGAAGAAATATCTAAAATAGATGCTTCTACTTCTGTATGTATGAGTGTAAATAACTCTTTGGTTTGTTGGGGTCTTGAGACTTACGGTAACGAAGAGCAAAAACAAAAATACCTTACTGAACTTGCTAGCGGTCAGAAAATAGGCGCATTCCTATTGAGTGAGCCTGAAGCTGGTTCTGATGCTACATCTCAGCGCACTACAGCTGAAGATAAAGGTGACCACTATATACTTAACGGTACTAAGAACTGGATAACTATTGGTAGCACAGCTTCTTACTATTTAGTTA
>CAZPDA010000034.1:0-19016 GCA_964585115.1 uncultured Flavipsychrobacter sp. | reverse complement strand
ACCTATACTAAATCATATTTCCACTTCAAAAGACAGTGTAGATAATGTTTTTTATACAAAAACCACATATCAATCAGGTCGCTCTGAAGCTAACAAAGTAATTCAAAGCAAATTCTTAGGTGGAGAGTTGAAGATAGTACCCCAAAAAATTTCTCTTAATGGTATAGATTACTTTGATAAATCACTATTAGAGCCAGTCAACCTTAAATATACTATTCACAATATTGTTACTTCAACTATATTCATCATTCAATACTTGAAAGACAAGCAGATAATACATCATACTAATAAATAGTTCTTTTTACGCCACCTCCAGCAGCTCCTTATTGTACTTGTTCTTGTACGCTACGGCAAGCATGTGTAGCTCATATAGGCATCAAAGCGTAGCGTGGATCATTATAGAAATGGAGGCCTCTTAATACTATCCAGAAAAATGCTTAGTGATTCAGGCTTTAAAATAAGTGTATACGCTATGCCATAGAGTGCACCCCACAAATGAGCACCATGCCCTATATTATCATTTCCTTTTTTTGACATGTAGTAGGAATAGCCAATATAAAAAACAGCAAACAATACAAAGTATATCGGGATAATGAACTTCAGGTAAACCACACCCCATGGCTCATACAGCACCAACGAAAAGAGTACTGCTGACACTGCACCACTGGCACCACATGAGCGATAGTTGGGGTTATTCTTTTGGTCAACGTAATCATTTACAGAAGATAGCGCGAGTGCAGAAATGTAGAAAAACAGATATTGCACCTCAGAAAATACCGACCCTTCCATCGTCTTTCCAAAGAACCATAAGGTAAGCATATTGAACAACAGATGACCAAGGTCTGCATGTACAAAACCTACCGTTACAAACCTAAAAAGCTCACCCTTACGCCTGTACATAACATATGGGTGTAAGCATAATTTATTGAATGCTTCTTCGTTATTGAAGCATAGTAGAGATGTGATACAAGTAACTATAATTATGCCTATTGTGATCATTATCAGCTTTTAGGCTCTTCTTCCACATTGTCTTCTGCCGAAGCCCCCTGTGTTGGTTGCTCACCATCAGGCACTGTTGCATATGCATACTCGTCCTCTTGCTCCTTCTTGCCTTTAAATAGTCTTGCTATCTTCTTACGGAATGCACCGAAAAGACCTGCTATTGCTAGTACTACAAGTTTTATATTCTTTAGGATCAGTGCGAACAAACCCGCTTTTGCCAATAGCTTTCCGGCTATCAGCCCCCCAACGGTGTAGGCAGCTACCTTATCTACCGAAGGGTTAAAGTCTTTATAAGCATAACCATCTTTAAATGCTACAGTATTCAAAACATCGGGTATATGGTCCTTGATATCTGTAAGTTGCCCCATTACTCCTACAGCATTCATACTTAACACACCCTTTCTACCCAAGAAACGGATGTCGTAGTTCAGTGTCAATTGGTCATCGGTCTCTGCCTCAGTTCCAAACTTCAATTTTTTTGCCCAGTGCAAGATCTTACGGTCCTTGTCATAATATGGTTTTGAAGCCCAGTCAAGCAAATGAATGGAAGGATATCCTGCTGCTATTCTTTGTTTATTTACCTCCTCTTCTCCGTCTTGGATGTTCTTCAGCATCTCATCATAGTCAATATCATCAGCATCTTTATCCTTTACGTACCCACTTTCTTCATAAGTGACAATAAAAGCCCACTCATCAAATGACAGTATATGGAAACTGTCTCGAACGACCATGCCTAATATCTGATCATCCTCAGGGTTCTCCCATATATCCTCAACTATCATTCTGGCATTTTGGCGATCGATGAACTTATATCCTTGAGGGATAGTAAGCTGTACCGCATCATTAACATCTATAGTCCCTTCTTGAAAGTGTATGGTAGAATTAAGAGAATCGTAATAAGCTATAAGGGCTTGAACTTGATCAGCGGAGTCAGAGACTGCATCTTGAGCATATGCTTTTCCACCAATGGTTGATAATAATACCAAAGCTATCAATGCTTTGATAAGGGAAACAGGTTTGATCATAGTAAAAAATTGAGGATGTAAAAATATAAGAATCCTATCATTAACAAAATAGTTAATAGGAATTTCATACTAGCCATCGTCAACCAATTCACGAACAAAGTATTGGTGGTAATATCTGTACTCCGCTTATCTATACATAATCCATATCAAAAATATAATATTCCCTTACATACCGTTATCTTTGCAGCATGCAACTTCTGGATGGAAAGGCAGTATCTGCCCATATTAAGGAACAGATCAAAAAAGATACGGCTGCGCATATCGCTGCAGGCGGCAAGCAACCACACCTTGCAGCTATCATAGTGGGCAACAACCCCGCCAGCGAGGCTTATGTTGCTAGCAAGATCCGTACTTGTGGAGAGCTGGGCTATGGCTCTACGCTACAGCGTTTTGAAGAAAGTATCTCTGAAGCAGAACTGCTGGATGAGATTAAAAAGCTGAACAATAACGACGAGATAGACGGTATTCTAGTACAGCTACCTCTCCCCAAACACATTTCAGAAGATGCGGTGATCAACACCATAGATTCGGGTAAAGATGTGGATGGTTTCCACCCTGTATCTCAAGGGAAGATGGTATTGGGTCAGAAAGGCTTTTTGCCAGCTACTCCATATGGCATGTTGCTGATGTTAGAACATTATAATATTGACACTACGGGCATGCACTGTGTAGTTATCGGGCGTAGTAATATAGTAGGTACGCCTATGAGTATATTGATGAGCCGAAACAATAACCCCGGTAATGCTACTGTAACCATCTGCCATTCCAGAACCAAGAACCTAAAAGAGCTTTGCCTACAGGCAGACATCATTGTAGCGGCTATCGGTCGCCCACACTATGTAACGGCGGATATGGTGAAGGAAGGAGCAATAGTATTGGACGTGGGTATCAACCGTATAGAAGATGCAACACGCAAGAGCGGCTCTCGCCTTGTGGGTGATGTAGACTTTGACAATGTAGCACCTAAGTGTAGCTATATAACGCCTGTACCGGGTGGTGTGGGGCTAATGACCATCTGCGGATTGATGATGAACACACTGGAAGCTGCGAAGCAACATTCATAGACGAGAGATATTTGATATTGACAGTTACAAAAGAACATATAGCGGAGTATCCTGTAATGGAGCATTTCTACACCTTGCAGGGAGAGGGCAGACATTCGGGCAACGCGGCCTATTTCATTAGGCTTGGTGGTTGTGATGTGGGCTGTGTGTGGTGCGATGTGAAGGAAAGCTGGGATGCAGAAAGTCACCCTAAGATGAGCGTGGCTAGAATAGTAGAACATGCTAAAAGCACACCTACCAAAATAGCTGTGATAACAGGTGGCGAGCCTGCTATGTACGACCTTACTAACCTATGCAATGGCTTGCATGAAGCCAACCTGCAAACACATATAGAAACATCAGGGGCATACCGCCTGACAGGAGATATGGACTGGGTAACAGTCTCTCCAAAGAAATTCAAAGCACCGATAGAAGAAACACTACAGAAAGCCAATGAGCTAAAAGTAGTTATCTACCACAAAAGTGACTTTGACTGGGCAGAACAGCATGCTGCAAAGGTGGGGCCCAACTGCAAACTATACCTGCAACCTGAGTGGAGCAAGAAGGATACAATGACACCCATGATCATTGACTACATTATGCAACACCCACAGTGGGAACTATCTTTACAGACTCATAAATACATCAACATACCATAAATGGACCTGATACAGGCAATCATCCTCGGGATAATAGAAGGACTTACAGAATTTTTACCCGTGTCTTCTACAGGACACATGATCATCACCAGCTCGCTGATGGGCATACAGTCAGACGACTTTGTCAAGCTCTTTACTGTAGCGATACAGCTAGGCACCATACTATCTGTGGTGGTATTATACTTAAAAAGGTTCTTTAAGTCTATACAGTTCTACTTCAAGCTATTTGTAGCGTTCATACCTGCTGCAATATTCGGTCTGTTATTCAGCGACAAGATAGATGAACTGCTGGAAAGCCCACAAGTGGTAGCCATATCATTGGTGATAGGTGGGGTGTTCCTTCTGTTCATAGATAAGATATTCAAGAATGCAAAAGAAGATGATGCAGATAATGTAAAGTACCCTAATGCATTTGTTATCGGTCTATTCCAATGTATTGCCATGATACCGGGGGTATCGCGTTCGGCAGCTACCATCATTGGTGGTATGCAGCAGAAGCTTACTCGTAAGGCAGCAGCGGAGTTCTCTTTCTTCCTTGCCGTGCCTACCATGTTTGCAGCTACTGCTAAAAAGATGTTGGACTTTTACCAAGACGGGCATACCATCACACCAAGCGAAATGAAGTTACTTGCAGTGGGCAATATCGTTGGCTTTGTAGTGGCTATCATTGCTATTAAAGGGTTCATCAGCTTTGTGACCAAGCGCGGTTTCTTTGTATTTGGTGTATACAGAATAATAGTAGGTGGCATCATACTAGCACTACTATGGAGCGGACATAGCCTAGCGGTGATATAGTGTTAAAGCAAAAATGAAAAGTGAAAAAGCAAAATGACTATAACAACCTTACACAAGCACTCATAGCAATTGTAAACACGGTAATTATCTATACACTTTTTTGTAGCTTATTCCAGTTAGGCATACATGTAAAAACATTACAAGAGCCCCTTAGATATGATTTAGGAAGAGGAATTAGTTGGCGACTATATTTATACAGCTTTGGTTTCTTACTACTTATTGGGAATTTGATTTTTCAGCTTTTGACCAATAGAAGTTTAGCAAATAGACTGATAATAAATAGTAGTATGATAGTTTTTATGTTTTTAATTTTCTCGAGGGATATACAAGCACTCCCCTATGCAATCGGGTTACCCCATGCTATCATTACATGCTTACTGTTAGGCTTACCAATTATTTTCAATAAAATTTTCTCTAAAACTATCTTGAGTAAATTACTGACAGGTATATAATTATTCTTCTTCAGGTTTCCAGTTCTCGAACAATAGATCCAGATAATAGTTCTCTGCTTTGGTGATGACGTTATCTGCCTTGGTCAGCTTGATGGCAAAGTCTAGCAGGTTTCTACGTTCAGCCTCAGTAGCGTCGTCATAAAAGTCATCCATCATTTTCCTAAAATGCCCTTCCCACTCATCAGGTTGCAATCCGCTGATGATCTCCATCTCTCTATCCAGATTTACGTTGATAGGAAACTCTTCTACCAAATATTCGCGTATGACTTTATCCTCTTCCACCGTCACCTTGAAGTCTACGGCTGAAAGGATCATTAGCATATGATATCCTGCTATGGCTTTATTTAGTCTGTTGTTTGGCATGGCATTCTTATTGATCTAGCTCTGTGATGTAAGCAGCAGATCCAGGTCTGTGTATTTAAAGTTATATCGTTTAGCTATCGGGGCATTGGTAACGCATCCTTTGTATAGATACACACCATTACGAATACCACCTCTCGCCTCTATCACTCCTTCTACCCCACCCATATCGGCACTTTGTTGCAGTATTGGCATCAATACATTACTAATAGCACGCGATGCGGTTCTGGATACTCCCGAAGCTATATTAGGCACACAATAGTGTATCACATCATATTTTCTATATATAGGGTTCTCGTGTGTAGTCACACGCGAGGTCTCAAAGCAGCCGCCTCTGTCTATACTTACATCTACTATCACTGAGCCCGCTTTCATATTGCTCACCATCTCGTCGGTCACTACTACAGGGGTCACACCGTTCACAGGCTTCAATGCCCCTAGCGCTACATCTGCAATAGCTAACTCCTCTGATAAGGTCACTTGCTCTAGCACCGAAGTAAACACTCTGTGCCCTATGTTATTCTGCAAACGCATGAGTCGGTAAATAGAGTTATCAAATATCTTGACCGATGCACCTAAGCCTAAGGCCGTACGTGCGGCAAACTCGCCTACTACACCCGCACCTATTATCAGCACCTTAGCGGGTGGTATACCTGATATACCACCAAGCAATACTCCTTTACCACTATGCACATTGCTAAGGTATTTAGCGGCATTGAGTATGGCAGAGCTGCCCGCTATCTCACTCATAGAACGGACGATAGGGTAAGTACCCGAATCATCCTTTATAGAGTCGAAAGCTATGGCTATTATCTTCTTTTTTATAAGCTGCTCCAACATCTCTGCTTTTAAGAATGGCAGATGAATTGGAGAAATGATAACCTGATTAGGCTGTAGTAGTGCGATCTCTTCTTCTGAAATAGGTGCAGACTTAATGATAGTAGTAGCCTTATACAGCTCCTTCTTATCATACACTATTCTGGCACCCGCTTCGCTAAAGTCGCTATCAAAGTAAAACGACCCCTCACCGGCATTATGTTCTACCAGCACTTCATGTCCGTCGTTTACCAATACAGCTACTGCTTCAGGCGTCAAGGCTATTCTATTTTCCTGAAACGCGGTCTCTTTTGGTATCCCAATGAATATCTTTTTCTTTTTGGGTAAGATCTCTAAGGTTTCTTCCAAAGGGACGTAAGAAAAAGATGGCGAAATATATGGTCGCTTACTCATGCATCCTCACTTAAACAATTGGAGAAAAGTACAAAACAAGTTTCGATAAAAGAAACACTTACATGTGTTAATGAATGTTAATTTATTTTTTTAACACCGCCATGGTCTGCCAGTTTGGTTGTTTTTTTATCTTTAAAGCCGATCCGCAAACGGATATAGAGCAATGTTAAGACAGTCGCAACAGCAGAAGTTATTACAGAAGTTATCTCCACAGCAAATTCAGCTAATGAAATTGCTGCAGGTACCTACTGCCAATCTTGAAGAAAGAATAAAAGAAGAAATAGAAGAAAATCCCGCGCTTGAGTATGGAGACGAGAATAATGATGTAGACGAATATCAGCTGGATGATAAGAATGATAAAGACGAGTTTGACGATGATGATGTAGAACTAAGCAATGACACTACAGAAAAAATAGACCTGGACGACTTCTTAAGAAATGAAGATGAGGACGGAGGTAGTGACTATGCTGATAACTACTATGGCTCGTCCGGTGGGGAAGAACATGCATCTGTACCTGTGCGTGTAGAGACCAGCTTTCACGAGCACCTGGTAAACCAAGTAGGACTACTAGCACTAGACGAACGTCAGACCAAAATAGCACTACAAATAATAGGCAGTATAGACGAGGATGGATATTTGCGTAGGGAGGTAATAGCCTTGGTAGATGACCTAGCCTTCGGGCAAAACATATCTACTACAGAAGAGGAAGTAGAAGGACTGATAGAGCGTATACAACGTTTTGACCCTGCGGGTGTTTGCACACGTTCTCTGCAAGAGTGTTTGCTAAAACAGTTGGAGCGCATTGAGCCTCAAACAGAAATGGTGACCAATGCTATCGCCATTATTGAGCAGCACTACAATGAGTTCATCAAAAAGCACTACGATAAGATACAGAAGCACTTAGGACTTGATAAAGATGATATGCGTGAGGTAATAGGCATTATCATCAAGCTGAACCCTAAACCGGGCTCTGCATTTGCTATCGTTAGTAAGGCGGAAAGCTACATCATACCCGACTTCTTTATACACAACAACAATGGCAAACTAGAGCTTACGCTTAATGCCAAAAATGCTCCTGAGCTGCGTGTGTCTGACGGGTATAGAGAAATGATGCAAGCCTACGACCGTAGTGACAAAAAGGACAAACGTCAGAAAGAGGCGTTAATGTTCATCAAACAAAAACTTGACTCTGCTAAGTGGTTCATAGATGCCATCAAGCAAAGACAACATACACTACTACAGACCATGCATGCTATCATGGATATTCAGCATGACTTCTTCCTAACAGGGGATGAGACCAACCTGAAACCAATGATACTGAAAGACGTGGCAGAGATAACACAGCTGGATGTGTCTACTGTATCCAGGGTGGCAAATAGCAAATTTGTAGAGACCGAATTTGGCACCTATAAATTGAAGTACTTCTTCTCTGAAGCCATACAGACCGAAAGTGGTGAAGAGGTATCTACCAGAGAAGTAAAGACCATACTTGGAGAGATAATAGATAACGAGAATAAACGCAAACCTTATTCTGACGAAAAGCTTACCAATATGCTATCAGAAAAAGGATATAATATAGCACGCAGAACCGTTGCCAAATACCGCGAGCAACTGAATATACCCGTCGCCAGATTAAGAAAAGAATTGTAAGTGAACTTAAGAGTATGATATTTGAAGACATACTAGAGAATAAATCGGAAGAAATGAAGGGCATAGCCCTACAAGTAAGAAGCCTGATACTAAAAACAGACAAACGAATAGCTGAAGGTGTATATGGTGGCGAAAAGGTAAGGATGTCTCTATACAGCATAGGCGGTGATACAAATGTGCTATATGGTATGGGCGTAGATAAAGACCATATAAAGCTATATCTACACCATACTAATAAACCCGATGTAGATGTTGCAGGGCTGAAGCTGGAAGGACGTGGCAAGCATGCAAAACATGTAAAAATAAGAACCGTAGACGAAGACACAAAAGAGCAACTGTCTACTGCTTTTGAAAGCATATTGGAAGCCTCAGGCTATTAATTACTCCACTCCAAACTGATGCTTAGCTGTAGCATCCAATGCATCGTAAAATTCCTCTCCGTATTTACGTATCAGGGAGTCTTTCAAGAATTTGTATACAGGAACTTTTAATTGCTTACCAAGGTCGCACGCAGGGCTGCACAATGTAGGGCGAGGCTCATAATTCACAGCATCATACTCCTTATATTCCTTTATGCGTATAGGGTATAGATGGCAGGAAATAGGCTTTTGAAAATCTATTTTACCATCTTTCCATGCCTTCTCAATACCACACTTTACAATACCTAGTTCATCCGTGTAGGCATATACACATATACCACCATCAATAGTTGGTGTAACATGTCCGAACTCGTCGTCCATAACGTGTGTACCAAATACATCTACAGCATCTTGATGTTCTTGAGGAATATATTCTTTTACTACAGGATAGATAACAGACAGTAGCGAGGCTTCTTGTTTGGTTAGTGGTGCACCACAATCTCCATCTACACAGCAGCCGCCCTTGCAGCTATTCAGGTCGCACACAAATTGCTCTTGTACTACATCGTCGCTCAACAATACGTTATCAATTGCTATCATCTCCTATAAAAAGTCTTAGTAAAAATTACATATTAATGTAGGTCATCAGTAGGTTGTAACGGTCCATCATGTCATCTTTATTAGCATGCTGTCCGTATACTTCTTTTACCTTGTAGCCATATCGCTCAAAGGTATTTGCCAAGCCATCTACATTAGCACGATTGGTCTTTAGCGTTAGCTCCATATTTCCTGTAGCAGGGTTGGTAAATAGCTGGCTGCTGATAATTAGTACCTCTTCACTCTCACATATCCTTGCCACTTCATACAGGCTATAGTCGTGCATATTTATCTCCAGTACTATGATGCCACCGGGATTATCCATACCCGTATTCTCTGCTAAGTAGCGAATGATACCGTCTCTGGTAATTGCACCCAGATAATGATTATCATTATCTACTACAGGCACAACAGATAGGTTTTGCTCGTTAGCTATCTTGATAGCATCATAGGGATGTCTGTTAGCATTAATTGCCGGGCTATATCTTAATAGGTCTGACTTACGTATCTCAGCATCAGGAGTATCCCAATTCAGAATATCATCTTCCTGTACCAAAGCAAGATATTTCTCGTCTGCTACAACGGGAATATGTTCTATGTTATTCTCCTCCATCAGGTTCAGTGCTTTATTGCCAGAATCTGTGGGAAGCAATGTAGGTATATCGGGGGTTATTAGTTTCTGTGATGCCATGAAGTATGTAAATTAATTGAACGACCTGTTAGTATGTACCTACAACAAAGTTGCGGGTATATAATGGCAACAGCAAAACTTTTAGAAAATATTATCCTTTGTGCTTATCTAAGAAAGCATCTAGCACTTTGTTGAACTCAGCAGGTACTTCCATCATTGGTGCATGTCCACACTTGTCTATCCAATGCAGTTCTGATGTTGGTAGCAGCTTATGAAACTCCTCAGCAACCATAGGCGGTGTGATGGTATCATTCTGCCCCCATATCAAACATACCGGCACTGTTATATCTCTAAGTTCATCGCCAAGGTTGTGACGTATAGCAGACTTAGCTAGTGATATTATCTTAAGTGCTTTCAGGCGGTTGTTCACTATAGAGTAAACTTCGTCTACCAGCTCTTTAGTAGCTACGTTAGGATCGTAGAAAGTAAGTTCTGTCTTCTTCTTGATGAAATCGTAATCACCACGCTTAGGATAGGTCTCTCCCATTCCGTTCTCAAAAAGACCGGAACTACCGGTAAGTGTTATGCTCTTCACATTTTCCTGATGCTTAAGTGCATACACAAGACCGATGTGACCTCCTAAAGAGTTCCCCAGCAAATGCACTTTGCCATAGCCCATAGCGTCTATGAACTTCTGCACATGCTTTGCCAAACCTGAAACCGTAGTGTCTAAAAGTGTAAGTTCGTATAATGGAAGCATAGGTATCACTACCTTATGCGTCTGCTTGAAGTGATCAACAAGATCCATGAAGTTACTCAACGCGCCAAATAAACCATGTAACAATACTAATGGTTCTCCCTCGCCCTCTTCTACGTACTTGAATTTTCCTGACTGTTTAATTTCGTATTGCATCGAGTTGCTAATTAACGGCTAAATTACTACTGTTTAACAGAAAAACATAGAAATACGCTGTTATCGTAACAATTTGTTGTCTTCTGTTGTTAACAAATTTAAGCAATTTTGTACTCATCATTACAATAGTTTTAACCCCGCAACAATACAGCATTTGCTACCTTTGCAGCTACTTCGACCATATATATATGTTACAACAATACAGCCACACGCTTACAGAATATAAGAGACTAAAGACCAGAGCAGTAAAAGTAGGCGGTCTGGTAATAGGTGACGGGCATCCTGTACGTATACAGACCATGACCACTACTGATACCATGGACACAGAAGCAACTGTGGCACAGACCATTAGGTGTATTGAAGCTGGGGCAGAGCTAGTGAGAATAACAGCACCTAGTAAGAAAGAGGCGGAGAATTTGCAGATCATTAAGGATAAGGTGAGAGCTGCAGGCTATGATACTCCATTAGTGGCAGATATACACTTCACCCCTAATGCGGCTGAGATAGCAGC
Source organism: uncultured Flavipsychrobacter sp. (assembly GCA_964585115.1). Lineage (GTDB taxonomy): Bacteria > Bacteroidota > Bacteroidia > Chitinophagales > Chitinophagaceae > UBA5543. The sequence goes on along the minus strand of CAZPDA010000034.1, from coordinate 7,788 downwards.
TAAAATAGTAGAGAAAGTAAGGGTAAACCCTGGTAACTATATTGACAAGAAGAAGTTTGACTTCATAGAATATACTGACGAGCAATATCAGGCTGAGATAGATAGGATAAGGCAACGTTTTACCCCACTGGTTAAGATATGTAAAGAGCATGGCACAGCTATGCGTATAGGTACCAACCACGGCTCACTAAGCGACAGAATAATGAGCCGATATGGAGATACACCTATCGGTATGGTAGAGAGTGCAATGGAGTTTCTACGAATAGCCAGAGACGAGGACTACCATCAGATAATACTGAGCATGAAATCCAGCAATCCGCAAGTGATGGTACAGGCATACCGCTTGTTGGTGAAACAAATGCATGAAGAGTTTGGAGAGTGCTATCCGCTACACCTTGGCGTAACAGAAGCAGGAGACGGTGAAGATGGTAGAATTAAAAGTGCAATAGGTATTGGCACTTTGCTGGAAGATGGCATTGGCGACACCATACGTGTATCGCTGACGGAAGACCCTGAATTTGAGATACCTGTTTGTAGAGATATAGTAAAACGATATGCAAAACGCAGTGGAGACAACGGCATACAACCACTTAGTAACGATAACGTTTTGCCATATTCTCCATTTGAATACAAGAAGAATGACACCCTAGCAACAGGCAATATAGGCGATGGTAATGTACCTGTGGTAGTAGCAGACTATGCGCACCAAGAGACCATCACTCCGCAAGACCTAGAAGCGGTTGGTTACCGCTATGATGCGGCTACAGATAAGTGGAACATAAACGATGCGGCAGCAGACTACCTGTATACGGGAAATAAGATATTAGACTTCAACCTGCCCGGTACGTTGAAAGTAATATGCGACCATAATACATGGGAGCAGGCTGAGGACAAGTCAAAGTACTACCCTATATATGATATAGATAGCGTTAGTAGTGCTGATGCAACTGCTACTAAGTTTGTAACTGTTGATGCTAATGATAACTGGAGCAAACTAGCTCAGTTCATTAATGACGTGAAGCAACAACAAAATGTGGTGCTGGTAGTATCCAGTTTATCAGACCACAATATGGCTTCTGTAAGAAGACTATTGATAGAGCTTGCAGCACAAGAGGTAAAACACCCGATAATACTTAGAGTAAACAATAAAGACCTTACACTAGACGAACAATTGATAGACTTCTCTACTAACAGTGGTGGGCTATTACTAGACGGGTTTGGTGATGGGGTATGGCTGTGGAACAACATTGAAACCTTTGAGAATACTAAAGTATCAGGACGTACCTATCTTGAAGTAAAGAATAATCATCAGTTCTTGAATAACACTTCGTTCTCTATACTACAGGCTACCCGTACACGTATCAGCAAAACGGAGTACATCAGCTGCCCAAGCTGCGGTAGAACACTGTTTGACCTGCAAGACACCACGGCTATGATACGCAATGCCACCAATCACCTAAAGGGTGTTAAAATAGCTATCATGGGATGTATTGTGAACGGACCGGGTGAAATGGCAGATGCTGATTTCGGCTACGTAGGTAGTGGTCCTGATAAGATAACGCTCTATAAAGGTCAAGAAGTAGTAAAGCGCAACGTACCCAGTGCCAGTGCGCTAGATGAGTTGATACAAATACTAAAGGATAATGAGGTGTGGACGGAACCTACACATGCGTAGGCGTAACACCATCTTGCTCTGCTTTTTCCAGCTGCTTACTCTTCATACGCAACACTACCAGTAGTGCTATGCTTAGGTAGAAAAGAGAACCTACTTTATGTGTCTCCAGTAGCTCTGAGAAGAAGTTGTTGATAAAGCCTGCGGCAAACATCATCGTTACCCCAAGGGTTACATTTCTGTAGAAGCGGTCTTTAAAGCGATGATATATCTTCTGTGCTTGTGCTATTACCACCATTATCAATATGGCATATAATATCATGGCAGGCCATCCCTGCTCTGTAAGCATATACAAGAAGTAGTTGTGCGTGGTAGACTTCTCTGTATTTCTACTCACGTAAGTTTTAAATGCAGTGACCGCATGCGGCTTGTAATAATAGTAGAAGGTATTAGGTCCATAACCTACAATTGGTTCATCCTGACTCATACGCACAGCAGCTATCCAGCGATACAGACGCTCCATAGAAGACATATCCTCTCCTTTGAAGGTAGCTATCATATGCTCGGTAAAGCTCGTGTGCATATAAGTCTTCTCATAGTTTGGTCTGAAGTCCAAGTACTTATTATTGTTGACCATATATACCATCAGCAAGGCGATAACGCCATAGAAAACAGGCATGATCAAGTTTGCCAAACGTAACTTGATAGCCACGCCCACAGCTATAGCAAATATGATGGCCACAATGGCTGCGCGAGCATAGGTAAGGTATATAGTAGGTATAAATATGAATATCAATACAATGACAGCACCACGGGTAACGGGGCTTCTGCCTTTGGTCATAGAGAATGCTACAAATAACAATGGCAAGAACATGGATAGTACCGTAGAGTAATCTACGTGATTGTAATACAATAGTCCTATTGCATGCTCTATCTTACGGAAATGAAACCCTTCTGATGCATGCCTGTAGAATATGATAAACATGGTTAGCACCAGCGGTATCAGCATAATGAGAAAGGCATTCCGAAAATCTTTCTTCTCCCTGAAGATAAAGAACGGTAACACAAAGAAGGAGACCAAGAACCAGGTCTTAGCCATCATGAACTTGGCTGATATCATTACCTGGTGAGAGTATATCACCGTAACGACCATCCATAGATATTGTAACACTATAATGAAGACCAGTGGATTACGCCACCAATGTTCTTTAGGGAATATATCGGGCTTTCGTGCCCACATCAATGGAAAAATGAGTAGGAATATCCACATCAAAGGCTCATCGGGCAAGGATGTGCCTAATGAACCACCCATAAGCCTAACATCTATAGACAATGGTATACTGAACAACAGTACCCAATAGGCGGTCTTCCAATTGACAAAAAGCAATTGTAGGAATAAGAAGCCTAGAGGAAGTGCTACCAACAAATAGTTTGAGGTATAAACTATTGCCGCAATGCTAAGGAATAACACTGCAAGGTTAGCACGTAGTGCCCACTTGTCTGACATTAAGGCCTGTAGCATATTAACGCTCTACTGCTATCAGTATTTTATAATACGTTGCTATCAATACATATATACTGCAGAAGAAGAAACCTAATAGTGCTGCTGCTATAACAGTAAGTATCAGACCTAGACCTGCAGGATCTACCGGAGGTTGTGCAGGAGTAATGACATGGATGTACTCCATACTTTCCATACTAGCACCTGTTTGGAACTCATTTAGTACCGAAAGGCTCTTAGCTCTGTCTTGTACAAGTTGGTCTTTTACCGCTTCGATATTCTGGATCTCTTCCATAGCGATACCGAAACCTGCACCTGTAGGTCTTAGCTGTGAAGTTACCAAGTTGGCTCTGGCAGGGTTTACTATATCGTATATTTTGTAGCGATCTCTCATATGCCCCAGCGTGTCCGTCAATGCTGCAATAGAGCTATCAAGATCTGATATTTTACTTTCGAGAGAAGAACTAACGTTATTCTTCATTTTGATGTAATAGCTCCTGAATATCTCTTCCATTACCTCCATACTGTAGTTAACAGCCTGAGCAACGCGATCAGGATCGGTATCTTTAAAAGAAACCTTAGCTGTAGTATACTCTGTACGTTCTACCTCGTAGTTCTTTTTGAATACCCATCTCAATTTATCTCTGTCTTCAGGATTGTTCTTATCTAGCTTATAGGCATCCCAAAGATTTACCTTGTCTGCTATGGCATGTCTTACGGTATCTGACAATGCTACTGATACGATACGATCAATATCATCATCACCACCGAAGTAGTCAACAAAGTTCATATCTGTCGTACGGAAGATATTAGTACGATCTGCATAAAGCGGATTAGCAATAATGAAGTTTGCCTCTGCTTTATACTTGTTTTTTCTGAATATTGAAAGTGCACCGCCCAGTACTGCTGCAATGACAGTAATGATTATGATAAACTTTCTGCGGTTACGTAGCGTTTGGGTCACATCGACCAGATCAAAACGAGGTGTGCTCATTTTTATAAATGTAATTGTAAGGCTTAAACTTAGTTATTTTATCATAAAAAGCAGTTCTCAGTAAATTATATTACTGTTTCTCCTGCTTGCATTTTTTCAGCATTCTCTGCTAGTTCCAGCGCTTCTATCATCTCTTGTATATCTCCATGCATGAACTCGTCCAGATTATACATGGTCTTATTGATACGGTGATCGGTAACGCGTCCTTGCGGATAGTTATAGGTGCGGATCTTGGCAGAACGGTCTCCTGTGCTCACCAAGCTCTTTCTCCTGCTAGCTATCTCCTCTTCATGCTTGCGTACTTCTTCTTCATATAGCTTGGTACGTAGCATATCCATTGCTTTCTCACGGTTGGCCAGCTGTGTACGCTCTGTTTGGCATACTACTACTGTACCTGTAGGTACGTGGGTCAGCAATACCTTAGTTTCCACCTTGTTCACGTTCTGTCCACCAGCACCACCACTTCGTGCGGTCTCCATCTTCACATCACTCTCTTTCAGCTCGAAGTCTATCTCCTCAGCTTCAGGCATTACCGCTACCGTAGCAGCCGATGTATGTACCCTACCGCTGGCTTCCGTTGCCGGAACCCTTTGTACACGGTGTACACCACTCTCAAACTTTAGCGTACCATATACATCATCACCTACCACCTCTAGCTGAACGTCTTTGTAGCCACCTACGGTCCCTTCCGTTTCTGATAATACAGCTACCTTCCAGCCTCTCTTTTCGCAAAAACGAGTGTACATCTCTAACAAGTTACCCGCGAAAAGGCTTGCCTCGTCACCGCCGGTACCTGCTCTTATCTCCAATATCGCATTCTTCTCGTCCTGAGGGTCTTTAGGAATCAATAGCACACGTATTTCCTCTTCCATTTCTACCTTCTCTTCCTCAAGACTTGTCAGGTCTGCTTTTGCCAATTCTTTAAGCTCAGCATCACTTTCGGTCTCCAATACTTCTTTGGCAAATGCAATGCTATCCAAGCACTTCTTGTATTTCTCGTATGCTTTAACAATACCTTCCAGCTTACGATACTCCTTACTGGTCTGTGAAAAACGCTTATTATCACTAACGACCTCCGGGTTTGTAAGTGCTACTCCCAGGTCGTCAAAGCGAGCTTTTATTACTTCCAGTTTTTCGAGTAAAGAACTCATTACTTAACTATTAAATGTTGATATTATTGTGTGTCGTGTTTATGAAACACAAAATCTGCTGACTTTCGCCAGCAGATCTATGAAATATTATTCTAACGTTATAGTGTACGTTTTACTTCCACTTCTTCAAAGCCTTCGAGAATATCTCCAACCTTGATGTCGTTGTAGTTCTTGATACTCAAACCACACTCGTAACCTGCGCTTACTTCTTTCACATCATCTTTGAAGCGTTTCAGTGAAGCAAGCTCACCAGTATAAGTAACGATACCATCACGTATCAAGTTCACTTTAGTATTACGCGATATCTTACCATCCATCACATAACAACCTGCGATAGTACCTACGCCACTGATCTTGAAGGCCTCGCGTATCTCAACGTTACAAACGGTCTTACGTTCGATCTTAGGCTCCAATAGACCTTCCATCGCACTCTTGATCTCTTCGATAGCATCGTAGATGATAGAATAGTAACGTATCTCGATATTCTCTTGATCAGCAAGCTTGGATGCTTGTATAGATGCACGAACCTGGAAACCAAGGATGATAGCATCTGATGCAGTAGCCAATAGAACATCGCTTTCAGATATTGCACCTACCCCTCTGTGTACTATATTCACAGCTACCTCTTCTGTAGATAGTTTCTGTAGAGCATCTGTAAGTGCCTCTACCGAACCATCGAAGTCTGCCTTGATGATCAATGATAGCTCCTTGAAGTTTCCTAGAGCAAGACGACGACCGATCTCATCAAGAGTGATGTGCTTACGTGTACGGATACCTTGCTCACGCAAGATCTGAGCACGGTGGTTAGCTACATTCTTAGCATCATCCTCATCAAGATATACTTTGGTCTTCTCACCAGATTGAGGTGCACCATTAAGACCTAGTACCTGTACCGGAGTAGATGGTCCTGCAGACTCAACACGCTTACCACGTTCGTTAAACATTGCTTTGACCTTACCATAGTATTGACCGGAAACGATCATATCACCGACCTTAAGCGTACCGCTCTGTACAAGAATAGTGGTTTGATAACCTCTACCCTTATCAAGCGAAGCCTCAATAACGCTACCTACAGCTTCTGTACGGTTAGGGTTGGCTTGCAGCTCTAGCAGGTCTGCTTCAAGCGTTATCTTTTCAAGTAGCTGATCTATGTTAAGACCAGACTTAGCTGATATCTCTTGACACTGGTAGTTACCACCCCAGTCTTCCACAAGGATATTCATCGCAGATAACTGCTCTTTTATCTTTTCAGGGTTAGCCCCGTCCTTATCTATCTTGTTTATGGCAAATATCATAGGAAGGCTTGCTGCCTGCGCGTGTGATATAGCCTCTTTCGTTTGTGGCATTATCGCATCATCTGCTGCGATAACGATAACTGCAACATCGGCTACTTTAGCACCACGAGCACGCATTGCTGTAAATGCCTCGTGACCAGGAGTATCTAGGAAGGTGATTTTCTTGCCAGACTCTGTCTTCACACGATATGCACCAATGTGCTGTGTGATACCGCCTGCCTCGCCACCTACTACGTTCGCACTACGTATGTAATCAAGTAATGATGTCTTACCGTGATCTACGTGACCCATGATCGTAACAATCGGTGCACGTGGCTCCAGATCTTCAGGATCATCGATGATCTCTTCTTCAACATCTGCCTCTTGTTCCAAATCAATGAACTCAACCTCATAGCCAAACTCACCAGATACAAGCTCAATAACCTCTGCATCTAAACGCTGGTTGATAGACACCATTATACCTAAGCTCATACACTTACTGATAACATCAGTAAAGCTCACGTTCAATAAGCTAGCTAGCTCACTAACCGAGATGAACTCAGTAACCTGAATTGCCTTATCCTGTTCTGCTTGTTCTGCAGCTGCGCGTTTCTCGGCCATTTCCTCACGCTTATTACGGCGATATTTGGATTTGCCTCTATTTCTACCGCCGCCACCAGCAAGTTTTGCCTGTGTTTGACGGATCTTATCCTGAATTGCTTTTTCGTCGATCTCCTGTGGTGGTAGGTTCGGGTTTTGATTTCTTCCACCTCTACGGTCTCCGCCACGTCTATCATTTCTACCTCTATTACGGTCTTGACCGCCCCTATTTCTGTCTTGACCACCGCCTCTATTACGATCTTGTGGTGTTCCTTTTCCTTTATTTTGGTCTCCGCCTTTTTTCTGGAGTGGAATACGCTTACGGCTTCTTTTCTCCTTATTGTCAGATTTAGATTTACTATCGCCAGACGGCTTACTAGGCAAGTTGATTTTACCTAATATTTTAGGCCCTTCCAACTTAGGCACTCTTGTTCTGATGTGCTCAGTCTTTTCTTCTTCAACAGGTTTTTTCTCCTCTTTCTTAGGCTCTTCCTTCGCTACAGGCTTCTCAGTCTCTTTCTTAGCTGCAGGCTTTTCTTCTTCCTTCTTAGGTTCTTCCTTTGCAGCAGGCTTTTCTTCTTTAGCAGGTTTCTTCTCTTCTTTCTTAGGTTCTTCCTTTGCAGCAGGCTTTTCTTCTTTAGCAGGTTTCTTCTCTT
>CAZPDA010000033.1:7517-19137 GCA_964585115.1 uncultured Flavipsychrobacter sp. | reverse complement strand
CTTTTATAATGCTTGCTGGTATTGACTCTCAGGATTATTAATTCATAATTAAACCCTCACTTCAGTCTATTAGCTATATGATAAACCTGTGAAATATTGGTTTTAAGAATAATAGGTTGGAGGAGGAAAATCATTCAGAACGTTCTCATTCATTCTGCTTATAATGGTATCTTGGTAGCTGAAAAAATAGGAATATTATATCATGGCAGGCAAAAAACTAACGCAGAAGCAAAGTGAAGAATTACTGAATACTTTAAAGCTACGCTTTGAGCAAAATATACAGCGTCATAAAGGTATAAAGTGGAGTGATGTGCAAGCAAAGCTAGAGGCTAGTCCTACCAAGCTATGGTCGCTAAATGAGATGGAAGCTACAGAAGGAGCACCTGATGTAATTGGTTATGATAAAAAGACCAAAGAGTATCTTTTCTGCGACTGCTCTGCCGAAAGCCCTAAAGGACGTAGAAGCATATGCTACGACCATGAAGCTCTGGAAGCCAGAAAACAGCACAAACCAAAAGACAGTGCTATAAATATGGCTACTGACATGGGTGTAGAACTACTTACCGAAGAAGTATACCGTAGCTTGCAACAGCTGGGTGAGTTTGATAAAAAAACATCGAGCTGGGTAAAAACACCCGCAGAGATACGTGAACACGGTGGTGCTATCTTTTGCGACCGTAGATACAACCATGTGTTTACATATCACAATGGTGCAGACTCTTACTATGCAGCCAGGGGCTTCCGTGGGATGCTTAAGGTGTAATTCCTCCTTTTAATAAAACAGTAACAGAGTATTCGGTAATTTCATTTCATGAGGCCATACCTACTGCTTGTCATCACAGTTTTGCTTGCTGCTACGAGTAGCTATGCACAAGATATATCAGGAGAATGGCGGGGGAATTATAGAGGTGGCTTTCTGAGTGGAGGGCTAGAAGAACTGGTCGTTAATCTACAACTGTATGACGACTCTCTGATATCAGGTACCTCTCACCTATACTACGGCGGCAATAAATATGAACACTACAAACTAAATGGTGTCTATCACAAGGCAGACTCAACCGTATACTTTTCCGAAGATGAGGAGATAGATGTAGACCTTGGTGCTTGGGGTAGCAATGTACTAGGCAGCTACGATATGACCTTGCAGATACGAGAAGGTGTAATGAGGATGGATGGCAAATGGCGACAGCATGATAATAAGTCATTCGGTATGATGAATTCTAAAGTATGGCTGGAGAAACCCATACCAAAACCAAAGAAGATAGTAGTAAAGCAACCCGAAATAAAACCTACCCAGATCGCTAAGCCTAAAGCAGTAGAGCCAGACCGTAAATACAGTGTGCAAGGCACCATACAGATAGGCAGTAGCGATACGGTGCGAATAGAACTAACAGACAACTATAAAATAGATGGGGATGTAATATCGCTGTATGTGGATGATAGCTTAGTACTGCATCAGCAGAAGATAACGGACAAACCATTAGTGCTGACCCTGACCGTACACAGCAAACTAACAAGAATAAAGATGATAGCCATAAGCCAAGGTAGCGAGCCACCTTGCACAGCGCATATGGTAGTAACTACCACAGATGAAAGACATGAGCAAGACCTATGGAGTGACCATAAGACAAGCGGTGTGATAGAGTTGGTTAGTGAGTAGTAAAATCTATAACTATCCTTAATTTTATCTTATTTTGACTATAAACCACCTATAAATGAGGTATTTTCTATTAGCACTATCAATCTTTACGTTCTTTACATCATACAGCCAAAAAAGTTATTCCAGTTATCAAGAATGGCAAACAGATGCTTTAACTAAAAAAAGTATGTTACCTAGATACGGAAGTCTACCCAAATCCGAAAAAGAGAATAGAATTGACTCTATTTTCGTTAGTAACATATTATCTAGCGGAAAGTATGATACTCGCAGAGAAGCTGCAAAACACTTAGCCGACCTTGGATTTCAATATTTATATAGAGGAGACCTTGCAACTGCAATGTCAAGATTCAATCAATCTTACTTACTTGACTCCACCACAAGTTATGACTATTGGGGCTATGGAGCAGTATATTTGCAATTAGGAAACATTGAAAAAGCTAAAGAAGTATATAAGACAGGGTTGACACTAGAACCCGATAATTATTTGATCTGGACAGATTATGCAACTTTATTTCTAGCTGAATACTACCAAACACAAGAAATTGCAGCAATTGACAGTGCTTTATATTATTTCAAGAGATCACACACTATAGATCCTGACTATACTAGCACGCTTTACAAGTTGTCAATTAGTTACTTAATTAAAAACAATTGCGATTCTGCATGGAAATACTACGATGAATGCCTTAAAATAGATGGTAGTAACATTGCTGACGAGTATACAACTGACCTAAACAGTAAATGCCCACGATAAATAGTTTATACGCCACTTTTTTCTTACTCAACGTATAAACAAGTATTTTCGCGACATCATGAGTAGATTTTCAAAAGACAGTATAATAGGTGTTATAGGTGCGGGTGCCATGGGTAGTGGTATAGCACAAGTAGCTGCTATGGCAGGTCATCAGGTCATCTTGTTCGATACCAACAGTGCAGCACTGGACAAATCGAAGGCTAAGCTGGAGAAAGTGCTGAACCGACTGGTAGAGAAAGGAAAAATAGAAAGTGTAGCAAGCATCACGGATAAGTATACTTATGCCAGTGAGCTATCTGCCTTCAAAGATTGCGGCTTGGTGATAGAGGCCATCATCGAGAATCTTGACATCAAGAAAAAAGTATTTGCCGAGGTAGAAGGCATCGTGAGTGAAGATTGTGTATTGGCTACCAATACATCATCACTATCGGTTACGTCTATCGCAGCAGCTTGTAATAAAGCAGAGCGTGTATTGGGCTTGCACTTCTTCAATCCTGCTCCACTAATGGCATTGGTAGAGGTAGTGCCTGCCGTACAGTCAGATAGTGGTATAGTTGCCGAGTGTAAAGCACTAATGAGCGACTGGAAAAAAGTACCTGTAGTAGCGAAAGATACTCCGGGTTTTATCGTGAACCGCGTGGCACGTCCGTTCTATGGAGAAGCGATAAGAATACTTGAAGAAGGCATTGCAGATATTGCTACTATCGACTGGGCACTAACAGAGATAGGTGGCTTCCGTATGGGACCATTCACCCTTACTGACTATATTGGTCATGATGTGAACTATGTAGTAACGGAGACCGTATTCCAGTCTTTCTTCTACGACCCTCGTTACAAACCATCATTCTCGCAAAAGCGACTGCTTGAGGCAGGTTGGCTAGGCAGAAAGTCCGGTCGTGGTTTTTATAACTATGCTGAAGATGCCACACAACCTGAGCCTAATAAAGATGAAGCATTAGGCAAGCAAATAGTGAGGCGTGTAGTAGCTATGCTAATAAACGAAGCTGTAGATGCGCTACACCTGAACATTGCCAGTGCGGAAGACCTGGAACTAGCTATGACCAAAGGTGTGAACTACCCTAAGGGGCTGCTAGCTTGGTGTGATGAGTGGACGGCTGACAAGGCATTGAACATACTAGACGAGCTTTACCAAAACTATGGCGAAGACCGCTACCGTGCCAGCATACTATTAAGAAAAGCTGCTGAAAAAGAGCAGAAATTTATATCCTAAAATAACCGGGGTGATACACTACTAATGTGTATCATCCCAACATTTCTTTAGGTCGGGGTCGTTCTGTACGTCCATCATATTATCTAAAAACTGGTTGAAGTCAGGGTACTTCTTCATTATCTTCTCCAACCTGCAATCGCACATCTCCTTAGCCTTCGCTTCGGTCATACCATCCTCCGCAGCCGTCTCCATACAGCCCTGCACAAAGAGGTCTTGATTCTCGCTGCTCCAAGTATTCTCGCAAGAAGCGAATGTAAATGCTGATGCTACAGCAAGTAGTAATGCGAACTTTTTCATATCTACAGGTTTAGCTCTTCAAAAAGGATATAAAATAATTTACCTTAGTAACAAAGCTAATCAACATGTATAACATTACCATCCTATACGGTGCAATAAGAGAAGGAAGATTGAGCATACGTGCTGCCAAAGCATTGAAAAATGCCTTAGAAGCATCGGGCAAGTTCAATATCACATTCATAGATATTAAAGACTACAACCTACCTGTAATGGAAGCCCGCCTAAAGGATATGAATAACCCTCCCGAAGGTTTGCTTACTATTAGCAAAGCACTAGACAATGCAGATGGTATCGTTTTTGTGACACCGGAGTATAATGGTAGCTATAGTGGTGCATTCAAAAATGCGGTTGATTATTTCTCAAAAGAATGGGCTAAGAAACCCATAGGTATCTGCTGTAGCTCTAGCGGCAGGTTAGGTGGTGTTAATGCATCGCATAAGTTGCAAGCACTGATACTAGCTATTGGAGCTTTCCCTATGCCTTACAAACTATTAGTGAACAACCTGTCTGACACACTAGATGAAGAAGGCAACCCTAAAGAGGAGCATTTGGTAAAGAATCTTGCCAAGTTTACTGAGGAATACCTATGGTTCGTAGATGCTATAGCAAGTAAGAAAAAGGAATAACAATAAATTCGTAACAATACAGAGGCTAACCGCCGATATTGCCGTACTTTTGTGACCCGATGAATTTGCAGATGTTGCAGGGTCTATATCAGAATGATATCCGCTTAAAACAAATAGCGGGGGGTATCTCATTGCCCGAACCCAAACTTAGAGTATACTTAGACAATCTACGCGGGTCTTCCATCAACTTTATTGGCACGGCTATTTGGCAACTTTGTGATGCCAATCATGTGTTCATACTAAATGATAAGGAAGAGGCTGCATATTTTCATAACGACATAGAGCACCTGACAGGAGCACTGGATATATGTTTCTTTCCGGACTCGTTCAAACGTACGGGTCACTTTAAGGAGTTGAATAGTAGTCACGTGATGTTGCGTACAGAAGCGTTGACAAAGTTCAGCAAAGAAGAGACGCATAAGAAAGTGTTGGTGACCTACCCAGAGGCTCTGTTTGAAAAAGTAGTGAACCCTAATACCCTTTCGGGTAATATCATCAGTATAAAAGTAGGTGAGAACCTACAGATAGAAGACCTGATGAAGCAGTTCGTAAAACTGGGTTTCAAAAGAGAAGACTTTGTTTACGAGCCTGGGCAGTTTGCCATGCGTGGTGGCATATTGGACATCTACTCATTTGGTAATGAACACCCCTATCGTATAGAGCTATTTGGCGACGAGGTAGATAGCATACGTATATTCAACCCCGAAACACAGCTTTCAGAACGCAAGCTGCTACAGGTATCTATACTACCCAATGTTGAGACCAATATAGATGATACCGCCAAAATACCATTGCTGGAGTTCCTCCCTGAGAACACTGTGATATGGGCTAAAGACATGAACTATACACTGGGGCGTATAGGCAAAATGGAAGAGGAGCTTCCTGATAAGATAGATGTAAGCGAAGTAGCGATAGATAGAGAAGAGCAGTGGCTGAAAGAACTTACCCGAGAAGATTTTCAATCGGCTGAAAGCTGGAAGGAATTATTAAAACAAAGGCACCTGATAGAATGGTACAACCATTCGCTAGAAAAGATAACGGGTGATGAACCCACTGCGGTATTACAGTTTGCAACAGAAGAGCAGCCTGTATTCAACCGTCAGTTCGAGATGCTGATAAAAGACCTGCAAAAGCGTGTAGCAGATAAATACACGCCATACATTTTTGCAGAGAATCCGAAACAAACAGAACGTTTACGCAGCATATTTGAAGACCTGAATGCACAAATAAACTTTGTGCCCATCCCTACAGCCATCAGTCATGGTTTTATAGACCACGACCGCAAGGTTGTTTGCTATACCGACCACCAGATATTCCAACGCTATCATAAGTATAAGGTAAAACAAGCCTATACAAAAGGTAAGGCACTGACCATGCGCGCCTTGAAGGAGCTGCAACCCGGCGACTTTGTAACGCATATAGACCATGGTGTGGGTACCTATAGTGGTCTGCAAAAAATAGAGGTGAATGGTAATGTACAGGAAGCTGTGCGCATCATCTACCGTGATAATGATGTGTTGTATGTAAACATCAACTCGCTACATAAGATCAGTAAGTACACAGGCAAAGAAGGTACGAAACCTAAGGTGAACAAGCTGGGTAGTGAGGCATGGACAAAACTTAAGAACAAGACCAAGAAGCAAGTAAAAGAAATAGCTACCGACCTGATAAAACTTTATGCAAAACGTAAAGCATCAGAAGGGTTTGCATTCTCTCCTGATAGCTATATGCAGACGGAGCTGGAAGCTTCTTTCTTTTACGAGGATACACCAGACCAAAGCAAGGCTACTGATGACGTGAAGCGTGATATGGAAAAGCCTTCTCCGATGGATAGGCTGGTATGTGGAGATGTAGGCTTTGGCAAAACAGAGGTGGCTATTCGTGCCGCATTCAAAGCAGTAGCAGATAGTAAACAAGTAGCAGTACTTGTACCTACCACTATATTAGCATTCCAGCATTATCAAACCTTTAAAAGCAGGCTCTCAGACTTTCCTTGTACGGTAGATTATGTCAACCGTTTCAAATCTGCTAAGCAGAAGAAAGAGACCCTAAAGCGACTAGAAGAAGGGCAAATAGACATCATAGTAGGTACACATGCTCTACTAGGAAAGTCTGTTAAGTTCAAAGATATTGGCCTGCTTATAATAGATGAAGAGCAGAAATTTGGCGTAGCCGCTAAGGAAAAACTACGCGAGTTCAGAGCTAATGTAGATACCCTTACACTTACCGCAACACCGATACCTAGAACGCTACAATTCTCACTAATGAGTGCGCGTGACCTAAGTATCATGAACACGCCACCGCCCAACCGTCAGCCTGTATATACTGAGGTGCTTTCTTTTAATGAGTATGCGATTCGCGATGCTATCTATTACGAAACTGAGAGAGGTGGTCAAGTATACTTTATACATAATAGGGTGCAGAGCTTGCCTGAAATGGTGACCCTACTTAGAGGCCTTTGCCCTGACCTGGAAATCGGCATGGCTCATGGACAACTAGAGGGACATAAACTAGAAGAAGCACTTTTCGATTTCATCGACCATAAATACGATGTTCTCTGCTGTACCAATATAGTAGAGAGCGGTGTGGATATACCTAATGCCAACACCATCATTATAAACAATGCACACCAATTTGGCCTTAGCGACCTGCACCAGCTACGTGGTCGTGTAGGGCGTAGTAATAAGAAAGCATTCTGTTATTTATTAGCACCATCTATGCTTACCCTACCTAATGATAGCCGTAAGCGACTACAAACACTGGAGCAGTTCAACGAGCTGGGCAGTGGCTTCCAGATAGCTATGCGCGACCTGGATATACGTGGCGCAGGAAATCTATTGGGTGGAGAGCAAAGCGGATTTATCGCAGAGATAGGCTTTGAGATGTATCAAAAGATATTGAGCGAAGCTATCAGAGAGTTGAAGAGTACGGACTTCAAAGATGTATTCTCTGAAGAGATGGAACGTAAGAATGAATTTGTGAATGACTGTACTATAGATACCGACCTTGAGATACTGATACCGGAAAGCTATGTAGAGAACATCACTGAGCGTTTGTCTCTATACACACAACTGGACAATGTAGATAGTGATGAAGAGCTACAACTGTTTGAGGAAGAATTGAAAGATCGCTTCGGACCGATACCTAAGCAAGTAACAGAACTATTCACAACCATAAAGTGTAGAACCATTGCCAGAGAGCTTGGCTTTGAAAAGCTGATATTGAAGAACAACCAGCTACGCTTATACTTTGTTAGCGACCCTGAATCTCCATATTTCGAGTCCACTACATTCAAGCATATTATGTCTTACATCCAAACACAGACCAATAAGTCTCGCCTAAAACAAGTAGGTAAGAACTTTATGCTAATAACGGATGACGTAGGCGATATGGAAGATGTATTATGGTTCCTAAGTGGCATTAATGCACAGATGGAAGAGGTTCAATAATTTAGAGAACAAATTTACTATCATATAAATATATTTTACTGTATATTTATTACATCACAACCCACGCCCCTAGGTTATGAGCAAAATAAGAATAGTGATCTGCGATGACCATCATATATTATTAGATGGTCTGAAAGCTATGCTACAAAAGCAGAAAGATATAGATGTAGCAGGTCTATATGATAATGGACAAGAGCTATTAGATAGTATCAAGTCTGTATCTCCACATGTAGCTATAGTAGACTATAGTATGCCTGTAATGAATGGGCAAGAGCTTACCTTAAAAATAAAGGGACATTACCCCAATATACACGTCATAGCATTAAGTATGTACGATGACGCAGGACATATCATGGAGATGATAGAAGCTGGTGTATCAGGATACTTATTAAAAAACGTAAATGATAAAGAGCTCTGCGAAGCAATAAGGACCGTAAATGAGGGGAAACTCTACTTCTCTTCAGACGTTTCTGAAAAGATCACCACAATGGCAATTCAGCAACAGAAAAAGCTGGAGCAGCCTGAGAAGCCTAAACTTACCGAAAGAGAGCTGGAAATACTTAAACTCATATCAGAAGAGATGAGTAATGCTGAAATAGCAGAAACACTATTTATCAGCGAACGCACCGTAGAGACTCACCGTAAGAACATGCTACGTAAAACAGGTAATAAGACCATAGTAGGCTTGATGAAGTTTGCGATTGAAGAACAATTGATATAATGGCATCCGTGCCAGCACGTAGTAAAAAATACCACATCACTTGTATACCATACCCTACAACATGGATCTACTTTTGCTAATAAGATGATTTAGGTCATCTCTATTGGATAGATTCGTTAACACAAAAAACTTTATGAAAATGAAAAAGCTTACTTATTTGCTTACCCCAGCATTGGTAGTAGTTATGGCGCTAGCTTCATGCGACAAAACGACTACACCAAACCCTACTAATCCGACGAACAACAACCCTACTACAGGACCAACACCTCAAACACCTGCTGCACCTAGCGATGCACACGGAGCACTTGTTGCTATTAATATGAAGTTCAAGGTAGAACAGTTAGGTTTTGTTATAGATGTAAACTCCGAGCTTGGCGTAGCATCGTTCTTCTCTAGTGCGGGCAACAGTAGCTCTTTAGTAGATGGAGGAACGGTAAAACTAAATAACAACGAGATAGAAAAGCAGTCTAACAACTCTTATTTCACAATGGCGACTACGGGCCAAACTCCTAGTGACCTTGGACTAAGTAATGGGGCTAGTTGGAATGTAGCTGGTAATGGTAATGTGCCGGCAATTTCTTACAATCATGGTAGTAACTTCCCTGAATATACTGGAGATGTACCTGGTTCTATCACAAAGGCTAATGGACTGTCTCTAACTTTCAACTCGTCTAACACAAGCAATGCAGACTCTGTATATGTATTCATATCTAGTGGTAGTGCTACATTCATCAAGAGCTATGCTGCCAATGCAGGTAGTATAACGATAAGCTCATCTGAACTGAATGGCTTGCCTGACAATAGTGATAATACAGCGATATTAGAGATATTACCTGTAAAAACTACAGTACAGACATTTAGTGGCAAGAAATACGCTTTCATTAAAGAAGAGGCAAATGTTCGCTATATAACAATTAATTAATCCCCCACATCCATTTACACTTAAGATACATCCTCTTAATATTTTTCATAAAGTAGAAAAGTGGATCTATCTAAAAAAGAAAGGGAGCCGATCGGCTCCCTTTTATTATGTTTACATCTTTATAAGATCATCAGTTTTTTTATCATAGAATTGATATTGTGTAATAGGCGAATCGCTATCGCTAACGATCTTCACTTTTACCTTGTATTTCCAATACCACTTCCATTGTATAGACTTAAAGAAGTTACCCTTAGTAAGGTATGCTTCCATTATAGGGTGCACATGTAGTGCCAATTGGCGATGCCCCTGATTGATCAAGTATTTCAAATCTTTTTCTATATCGTCTGCCAGCAAAATAGATGGACCTATCTTACCTGTACCTTTACAAGTAGGGCACACTTCTGAGGTCGAGATGTTCAACTCTGGGCGAAGACGCTGACGTGTGATCTGCATCAACCCGAACTTAGATATAGGCAATACGGTATGCCTAGCTCTATCGTTGGCCATGAATTTGTCCATAGCTTCCAACACCTTCTTTTTGTTATCAGCCATCCTCATGTCTATGAAGTCGATGATAACAATACCTCCAAGATCTCTTAGCCTTACCTGTCTTGCGATCTCTTCAGCAGCCTCAAGATTGGTAACCAGTGCATTCTGCTCCTGCCCTACTTCAGCACTACGTGTACCACTATTCACGTCAATAACGTGTAGTGCTTCCGTATGTTCTATTATTAGGTATGCACCACTCTGAAGGTTCACTGTTTTTCCGAACGATGCCTTCACCTGTTTGGTGATACCATATTGGTCGAACGATGAGTTATTGCCACCATGTAGTGTTACAATACTCTCCTTCTCAGGTGCTATACGTGAGATGTAGTCTTTTGTTTCGCTATACAGCTTCTTATCGTCAACTACTACCTTCTGAAAGCTCTCGTTAAGCAAGTCTCTTAAAATAGATGTTGTTTTATCCTGCTCGCTAAGGATGATCTTAGGAGCTTTACTACCTTTCAGGTTTCTTTGGATAGACTTCCACATCTCTGCCAGCTCTAGCATATCCGTATGTAGCTCCGCAGTATTCTTACCTTCGGCAGCAGTACGTACAATCACACCAAAGTTCTTTGGTTTGATAGCTTCTACTATCTTTTGCAATCGCTTACGCTCATCAGCAGAATGTATCTTTCTGGATATTGCCACCACGTTATTAAATGGTGTCATTACCACAAATCTACCCGGTAATGATATCTCGCAGCTAAGACGCGGACCTTTTGCGGATATTGGTTCTTTTAGTATCTGTACCAACACCTCAGGCCTGTGGCTTACCACTTCTGTTATCTTACCTGTTTTCAGTATCTCCGGCTCGTTTTGGAAAGCACCAAAATGTTCCCCCCATGGCGTATTACCATCGAGAGATAATTTTGTGAACTTTAAAAGCGAACGGAAGTAAGGACTAAGATCTGTATAGTGTAGAAATGCATCCTTCTCGTACCCAACATCAACGAAAGCTGCGTTGAGGCCGGGCATTAGCTTTTTTACTTTGCCGAGGTATAGGTCGCCTACAGCAAACTCGTTCTGCCCCTTCTCAAAATGGAGCTCAACCAGCTTCTTATCTTCAAGTAGTGCTATTTCAGCACCATCGTTTGAAGAATTGATAATAAGTTCTTTGTTCATTCTACCGTCAATTTTCCTCTCAGCACCTCTTACACGACCTCATAACCATGAGCCTACGAATGACTAAAGGAAACCATGAAGCTATAACTACAATAAACCTTACACCTCTTTCTGAAAACCTAAGAACAAGGCATCAGAAAAAGATGTAAGGAGCAGTAAAACAAGTGGTTACAAGGCAGTAAAAGCCTGAACTTTCACTTATTTCTTCTTCTTATGACGGTTTTTTCTAAGACGCTTTTTACGCTTATGCGTAGCTATTTTATGTCTTTTTCTTTTCTTACCACAAGGCATA
>CAZPDA010000033.1:0-7507 GCA_964585115.1 uncultured Flavipsychrobacter sp. | reverse complement strand
ATCTATGTCTGCTTTCAGCTGTGGATTATCAACTAAGGTCTTACACTTTTCTAATGTCTCCACCGCTTCTTGTTTCTTTCCCAATTTCCCGTAAACATTTCCCAACAGGTATAATGCTTCTTTATTGTTTGGCTCAGCTTTCAATACAGTTTCAAAACGACCTACTGCTTTTTCTAACTGTCCTGACCTTATAGACAACTGACCTAACATCATATTAGCTGCTACGTTATCAGGGTCATCTTCAGTTATGCTTCTCAACAATGTAATTCCTTGCATTGGTTGAGGGCTACCGTCAATGTATCCTGATGCCAATGCCATTTTAGTGGTATCGTTGTCAGGGTCTACCTTCAAAGCGCGTTCTAAAAGATCTATCGCATTGCCTGCTGCCCAAGCCTTTACAGACGGTGAGGTGACGTTATACATCACGCTCAAAAATAATTGGCCTGCAAAGTTCAGCTTTTTTTCTGAATTTACCAACTTGGCTTCTAAACCGTAATAATATGTAGCAACTACTGGCTGTTTATGCTTCTGCCAAAGCTTTGCCAGCTCCTCAAAAATCGGAGCCATTGCTGTAGAATCAGATATGGATGCAAGTTTTTGCTCGGTAACATTAACCTCTTTTTGGGCATGCTCCGGCAACTCTTGCCTACTTGTTGCTATTATTGAATCTACTGATGCAGGTGCTACTGCATTTGGCATAGCACCTCCACTACTAGCTGCTGTTGTTGCAGGTGTATCTTGCTCGGGGGGGAATGGCTTTGTATTTACTGTAAAATACAATACTGCAATCAACGCTACTGCAGCCACAATAGTTATATAATGTACCTTTCGCAATGCTTAATAATTTTGTTGCGCAAAGGTAACGAAATCATTATAGTGGCAATTAACTCTATTCGCTACCGTCACCTTTTTCTTCCATCACCATATTCTGCGTAGCATCCTTTACAGATTGTACAAATTCCTTGGCAGGTTTAAATGCCGGGATGTAGTGCTCGGGTATCTCTACCGCGATGTTCTTTTTGATATTGCGCCCTACTTTTGCGGCTCTTTTCTTCAAGATAAAACTACCAAAACCTCTCACATACACAGGCTCACCCTCTACCAGAGATGACTTTACCTCTTTGAAAAAAGCTTCAAGAGCTACCAAAATGTCTACTTTAGGTATGCCTGTTTTCTCGGCTATACTGCTAACGACATCGGCTTTTCTCATAACTATAGATTTTAAAAGATTGTTTTAGATTGTGCCTACAACAGTTTGTGGGCAATGAACGATTATATATACTAAAACACACTATGCTATGCTAAAGCATAATAGTTTAATTTATACTAACCCAAACCTACAATTTATAATGCTCAATAACTTATTAAATACCAAACAATAATACAACACCGTTTAGATATATACAACAGAGTTATATAAGCATAAAATTTACATGTGTAAAAATTACACTTTTTTTTCTATAAAGTGAAATAGCGTTAGGATATTTAATAATATCAGTATGAAGAGATTAGCCCGATTTATATAAGGTGTACTGAACTTTGCAACGTATTTTTGCAGGAAATCTTAGTACGTGCAGGATAGTAAGAAGAATAAATTAGTTGCATACTGGCTGCTGGCCGGCGTATTCATGATCATAGTTCAGGTGCTACTTGGCGGTGTTACAAGGCTTACGGGCTCCGGGCTATCTATCACAGAATGGAAACCAATAATGGGTGCCATACCTCCTACCAACGAGCAAGATTGGCAAAAGGCATTTGAAGGATATAAAGACATTGCACAATACAAATACCTGAATAGTCATTTCGACATCGGTGATTTCAAGTTCATATACTTCTGGGAATGGTTTCACAGACTGTGGGGAAGGTTGCTTGGCGTTGTGTTTGGTATAGGTTTCATATACTTTATTATCAAGGGCTACTTCAAAAAAAGCATGGTAGTACCGCTTATAGTACTTTTCGTACTAGGTGGTGCACAAGGGCTTATTGGCTGGATAATGGTACAGAGCGGGCTTAATGACAATGACCTGTATGTAAACCACATTAAGCTGTCTATACACTTTATGGCAGCATTATTACTCTTGTGCTACACACTTTGGTTTGCACTAAAGCTCTTGATACCTGAAGAGAAAGTAATTCGCAATACTAAGCTTAGGAACTTCACTATTATCAACACTATATTGCTATCTATACAACTTGTATATGGTGCATTTATGGCAGGGCTAAAAGCTGCTATGAGTGCCCCTACTTGGCCAGACATCAATGGCATGTGGGTACCTGATAAGCTAATGGTGCAAAGCTTTATCAATCATCCTATCAACATACACTTCATGCACAGGCAGCTGGCATACTTACTATTTACATTACTGATGTTCTGGTTTGGCGCGGCTACAAAAGCAGCCATACGCCAGCCAAACAGCAGCTTACGTAGTGCTAAATGGTGGCCATTTGGTCTAGTATGGCTACAAGTGATACTAGGTATCGTTACCGTAATAAGTGCTCCTACAATGCAATTTGGCAAGTTTGGACAATTTGAGATACTAGCAGAGCTACACCAGTTGGTAGCTATGTTCTTGCTTATGTCGTTAATAGTGGCACTGTACGTAGTGAAACCGGCTAAGAGCGTATAAATATTTCTTTAAGTCTATACATCGAGCTGACGATAGTGCGCATTTTTTTTCGTAATTTTTATTTATATATCAGAACGTTACGTTAATGCGCGACATCATCACAAGTATATATAGATTTCTACCTGTACAGCTCTTGCTGTTGCATTTTCGTAAGTATCAGTTGCTACTGGTATTCTGGTTAATAATTACACTTACCATTACAGGAGGTTTTGCCGCGTCTTTTGGTGCGTCTACGCTATTCTACACTCCTGAGTATTTGGGAGAAATGAGCTTTACCAGTATGGCACTACTGGGTGCTGCTGTAGGTGTATTCATTATGGCGTGGCAGATCACCACATTCATCATACACAGCCATCGTATACCTTTCATGGGCGCTATCAGGTATAGCTTTATCAAATATTGCATCAACAACTCATTGATACCTATCTTATTCTTGCTCTTCTACACCATAACGGATATACGCTATTTACTCATCAATGAGCAACTAAATATTGGCAGAGTATTATGGTATCAAGTTGGTTTCTACCTAGGCATTGTACTTATAATACTAGTATCTTTTGCATATTTCTTCCGCGTAAGTCGCGACCTGTTAAAGACAGTTATTTCTAAAATTACCAACCCCGCTCGCATTAGAGAGTTGATACCATATGATACGCTAGACTATGAGATGGACATCATTAAGGCAGAGACTTTTCTATCAGGTAGGTTTCGTATACAAAAAGCTGCGGAGCTGGAGACCTACCATCCAAGACTGTTGAACACTGTACTTCGCAAACATCACCGTAATGCAATAACGGCTACCATATTTGCCCTTGCAGCTCTTTTGATATTTGGAATATTCATGGAAGACCCTCTATTTAGAGTGCCTGCAGGAGCTAGTTTTCTGCTACTCTTCTCTATCATCATGGGGCTTGTGGGGTCTATGAAGTACTTCTTACGAAGTTGGGAGGTTTTGGGCTGGATATTCATAGCATTCCTTGTATCCTTTATGGTAAAGAAGAGGGTCTTTGACCTAAGAAGTATTGCCTACGGTATGGACTACAAAACAGAGGCAAAGGATATACCTAAGTACAACTATGATGCTCTGAAAGCTGTATTCACGCCACAACGCTACATGGCAGATAAGCAACAAGAACAGAATAGGCTAACAAGCTGGGCAGACCTACGACAAAAAGAGAACCCTAAAAAGCCTACAGTTTTCATTGTAATAGCCAGTGGTGGAGGTTCGCGTTCTGCATTCTGGACGTTCAGGTCACTACAGTATTTGGATAGCTCTAGTAATGGAAACTTATTTAAAAATACAGTACTACTAACGGGTGCATCAGGAGGTATGATAGGTAGTGCCTATTGGAGAGAGCTGCACAGCGATTATCAAAGTGGTGTAATAGACAATGTATATGCCAACAAGTATCTAGAAAATGTAGGCAAAGATCTGCTTAACTCTATTATCTTCTCTTTTGCCAGTGTAGACCTGATATCTCCTTTTAATAAAATATCCATTGCAGGATATTCTTACACTAAAGACCGTGGTTACGCAATGGAGCAAGAGATGATACGCAATACCGAAGGCGTATTAGACAAGAAGCTAGTAGACTATAAAGCTAAAGAAGCCAGTGGCTCTATACCTATGATGATAGTGAACGGAACCATCATCAACGATGGGCGCAAGCTAATGATGTCTGCACAGCCTATTAGCTACCTTACGCAAACAGAATATGCACTCAATAAACCACAACCACCAATAGATGCGGTAGACTTTGCAGCATTCTTTGACAAACAAAACCCATATAACCTTAGGCTTACTACTGCTATCAGAATGAATGCTTCTTTCCCAATAGTACTACCTGTAGTAAAGCTACCTAGCGAACCGAGGATGAACGTAATGGACATAGGTCTTCGCGACAACTTCGGTATGGAGATAGCAAGTAGGTATATATTCACCATGCGCGATTGGTTGAAAGAGAATGCAGGAGATGTAGTAGTGCTACAGATAAGAGATACAAGAGACCATGAACTGTTTCCTCCAAACGATATGCATGGACTTGGTAGTATGGTATCCGAGCCTGTATTCGTAATTCAGAACAAATGGGAAACCTTCCAGTCTTATTATCATGAATATATAAAGGACTTTGCACCTAGTTTCTTACCTAACGACCTACATTTTATAACGCTACAGTACATACCAGAAGATGATAGCAAAATGGCTGCTCTAAACTTCCACTTGACCAATAAAGAACAGAAGGATATACTAAATAGCATCGATCACCCTCTGAACCAAAAGGCATTCCAAGAGGCACTAAAGCTGCTTCAGTAGATCATCCCAATCAGGCACTTTAGGTTGCCAAGTTTCTTTGGCTATCTTTTTAGAAATACTTCTTGTTTGGTAAAAGTTGGCTTTCTGTTGGATGTACACCTGCACTTGCAACAATCTGCTGTATGTTTCTAAATCTGCCCAGCTACAAGCTTTAAAGTGAGCGAAGAATGAGTCTAATATCACACGGAACTCTTTAAGGTTCCAATAGTGCATGATATATGGATATGCAGCTTTTACCTGTTGCTTATTTTGGAAGATGAGCGAAAAAGCAAATTGCTCAATGATATGCTTCTGGTACTTTTTATGGAGCACGTCTGTAACACTCAACACGTCATTCAGCATAGCTGCATCGGCAGCACGGAAACCCAACACACCTGCATTCCACATTACAGCATCATCGCTTACAGTTATTGTTCCATCATCAACAGGTATGGAGCGATTGTCAGCTAAAAACTTATTCAGCTTCTTTAATATTGGATTACCCTCTTCATGTATCACGCCTTCATCTATATGCATGAATAGCTGACCTTCAGCAATACGCTGCATTATAGTATCAATAGGTTGCAGAAACTCGGTATCGGTATCGAGGTAAAGTATATTGGCTTGCGGTTGTGCAACAGCTAGGTCTTTTAGTATCTGTATCTTAACACGGTGTACAAAATCTGTAGCACCCCTCCATTCTTTTATCTGTGCAGCATCAATTGTTCTATTATGTAGCGGTACAGGGCACGCAGTGAATGACTTGAAATAAGCTTCGTTATCCGTATATATCCATACTTGCAGATCACTGAAACTTTGCCCAATGCGTGTAAGCGTCAATAATGAGAACACACATTCATTAAGTATGCTCTGATTGCCATAAGCCTGAAATACAATTATGTTCTTTGCTGCTGACATAGGCCTACTTCAACCATTTTTCAGGATGAGTATTCAAGAACTCTTCTGCTATGTGCATATCTGTACTTAGCAAACGGTCCTTGTCCATGAAAGCTACTTGCGCTCTAAAGTCAGCCACAAGACGCTCCAATTGCTCCGATGTTTTACCCGGACGACGCATATCCAAAGCCTGTATAGCAGTAAGTAATTCTATAGCTAGCACACGCTGTACATTCTGCATCACTCTGTATAGTTTAGTAGCTGCATTGGCACCCATACTTACATGGTCTTCTTGCCCATTACTACTCACAATGCTATCAACGGAAGCAGGCGTACATAACTGCTTGTTTTGGCTAACGATAGCAGCAGCTGTGTATTGAGCGATCATGAAACCACTATTGACACCTGGCTGTGGAGAAAGGAATGGCTTCAACCCCCTTTGTCCACTTACCATCAAATATGTTCTGCGTTCAGAGATATTTGCCAGCTCTGATATTGCTATAGCTAAGAAATCAAGGTTCAATGCCAAAGGCTGACCATGGAAGTTACCACCACTGATGATCATATCTTCATCGTGGAATACTATCGGGTTGTCTGTTACAGAATTGATCTCCGTCTCCACCACACTACATACATTATCTATCACATCTTTGGTAGCACCATGTACCTGCGGCATACAACGGAAGGAATATGGATCCTGCACTTGCTGCTTTGGTTGTGCTTGTAGTTCACTACCCTCTAGCAGCTCCCTCAGCATACTTGCCGTATCTATCTGTCCTTTATGTGGTCTTACTCTGTGTACGGGATGGCTGAACGGTTCTGCCTTCGAAGCATATGCATCTGTAGCAATAGCACCTATTACATCTGCCCATACAGACAATGATTTTGCTTTTGCCAAACACCACACGCCGTAGCTGCTCATAAACTGAGTACCATTCAACAAAGCCAAGCCCTCTTTTGCAGAAAGTGGTATTGGCTCAAGGTTATGCTCTTTTAGCACCTCTGCCGCGTCTCTTACTTCGCCTTTATAACGCACTTTTCCCTCACCGAATATCGGTAGTGAAAGGTGAGCCAAAGGAGCAAGGTCTCCTGAAGCACCAAGAGAGCCCAACTGATACACAACAGGATGGATGCCTAGATTATAAAAGTCTGCTAAACGCTGAACGATCTCTTTTCTTACCCCACTATAGCCTTGGCTAAGACCGTGTACTTTTAATAGAAGCATTAGTCTTACCACATCTTCAGGCACTTCATCACCTATACCACAAGCATGAGAACGTACGAGGTTGTGTTGCAGGTCAGACAATTCTTCGTCTTTGATACGCACATCGCACAACGAACCAAAACCTGTATTGATACCATAATAGGTCTCACCCTTTTTCAGTATCTCATCAAGATAAGTTCTGTTGATGTCTATGCGCTCCGTAGCGGCGGTAGAAAGTGTAATTTGCTCGAAACCTGTTTTAAAGTTATCGATGCTTAGATGTTCAGGTAATTCCATGCTGCTTTATTTTCGGCAGCAAATGTACTTATTCATTAGCATTACGAACAAGTATTAGCCTGCCTTATGTTTTTCTATGATGTCTTTCAGGTCAGCCTCGAGGCTTATTTTCACTGTTTCTACTATCCTTCCTATTTCTTTTCCGTCTTTAAAAAGGATAACCGTAGGAACATATGATACATTATACTT
>CAZPDA010000032.1:0-19593 GCA_964585115.1 uncultured Flavipsychrobacter sp. | reverse complement strand
GTAGTAACACCTGAAGGTGAAGCTGTTGGCTTGCCACCAAAAACATATGAAACTGAATCGAAAGAAGATGTTGCTAAAGAAGGAAGTAAGCTTGGATTTAAAAAGATAGCTATAGGCTTGATTTGTTTGGTTGGATTGTATTATCTATTCAATCAAGTATTAGAGTTTGATGCTATTGGTGGTATCATATTCTCAAGTTGTATTGTATTGCCTGGTCTTATAATAACCGAATCTTCTCTAACTAAAGTTGAGAAAGATAGAATATGGGTGATATTTATAGTTGCTTTCTTCGTAATATTCTTCTGGTCAGCATTTGAGCAGGCAGGCGCGTCACTTACATTCTTTGCTCAAGAACAAACTAACAGAAATATATTTGGCTGGACTATGCCGGCAAGTTTATTCCAAATATTCAATGCGTTGTTCATTGTAGTGCTAGCCCCTGTGGCGGTAGCTATTTGGGGTGCTTTAGGTAAAAGAGGTAAAGAGCCTTCTTCTCCTGTAAAGCAGGCAATAGGGTTGGCTTTTCTTGCACTAGGTTATTTATATATTGCATGGGGGGTAAAAGGGATTGACCCATGGACAAAAGTGAGTATCGTTTGGCTAGTAGGGTTGTATCTTATCCATACTATAGGTGAATTGTGTTTGTCCCCTATTGGCTTGTCAATGGTTGTAAAACTTGCTCCTACACGTTTTGTGTCATTATTGATGGGAGTATGGTTTATGTCTACAGCAACTGCAAATAAGTTTGCGGGTGAATTGAGTGCGCTGTATCCTGAAGAGGTAAAGGTAGAGCAAACCTATGATGCTAACCCTAATTTTATAGGGACAGTAGCTACGAATATTATTGATACAAATGTCTGGAGTGAGCCTTTGCAAGATTCAACATCATTCCCCGTCGCTAATATTAAGTTTGATAAAGACACGATTAGCTCATTCTCAATGGGTTCAGGTACAATGTCTGTTTCAAACTATCACCTTAAGCTCATGCATACGGTTAACTCAAGCATGGACAAAGCGGTAGTATCTGCTGATGGTAAGCACTTAATTACTACCAGATACGAAAAAGTGAAGAAGGACGGAGCTTTTGTGGATGAAGAATCAAAAATTGAAATATGGAACTTACAACCGGAAAAGCCTAGCTTCTTAGGTATGAAGATCAATAACTTGTTTGACTTCTTTATGATCTTTGTATACATGGCAGGTGCAGCAGCTATATTGCTATTCGTTATACATAAGTGGCTATTGAAGAAAATGCACGGTGTTAGATAATAAAACGATGTTTGATATACATTCAAAAGCCTGTACAACATGTACAGGCTTTTTTGTTCTCTGTTAAAATAAGTTAACAGATCTATACTTGTTGAACTTTTAGTTGTGTATGGCGTTATATATTCAAACACCATTATTTAACTAAAAACAAAAGTCATGAGATCTATATTGTATTTAGTCGCTGTCATATTAGTTGTAGGTTGGATATTTGGGTTCTTTGTATACAGCGCCCCAGCACTTATCCACGTATTATTGGTAATAGCAGTAGTATCACTACTATTAGGTGTGATACGCCGAGCATAAAGGGAAAAAACATTGAACAATAAGCCACCTAAAAGGTGGCTTATTCATTGTAGTAAGTATAAGTGAAAATAAAGCTGCATTTTTACATCCGCATATGGAAAAGTACGCAGTAATAGTTGCCGGAGGTAAAGGGCTAAGAATGGGAAATGCTATGCCAAAGCAATTTTTGCCCTTGGCAGGAGCTCCTGTTCTAACGCATACACTTAAAGCATTCAATCATGCTTTTGAAGATATAAAGATAGTATTGGTATTGCCTGAAGACCAGTTGAGCTATGCTCAAATGATACTTCGTGAATTTGATGAGCGTATAGACCTCACCATCGTTACAGGTGGCGAAACACGTTATCATAGTGTGCAGAATGGATTGAAGGCAGTAAAAGAAGAAGCAATAGTTTTTGTGCACGATGGTGTGCGCCCGATGGTCAGTACAGAACTGATACAGCGTTGCCATCACGATGCATTAAAATATGGTAGTGCCATACCTTCTGTGCCTGCAATAGATAGTATGCGTATAGTAGATGGAGAGGATAGTAAACCTGTAGATAGAACGGCATTGCGTATTATACAAACACCACAAACCTTCC
This sequence comes from uncultured Flavipsychrobacter sp., assembly GCA_964585115.1. GTDB lineage: Bacteria > Bacteroidota > Bacteroidia > Chitinophagales > Chitinophagaceae > UBA5543. Next base: position 17,437 of record CAZPDA010000032.1, on the reverse strand, counting down.
ATTCTAAAATATTGCTACCTGCCTTTGAGCAAGACTATATGGATGCCTTTACTGATGAGGCTACCGTTGTTGAAGCTATGGGCACAAGAGTGCACCTTACTGAAGGTGAGCGTAGCAATATTAAAGTGACTACTCCTGAAGATATGCACATAGCAGAAGCATTATTAAAAGCCAGAGCCGTTAATGCGTAGACTATTATTGGTCATATTGTCTGTTTGGTGCTTGGGTGTAGATGCTCAAGTATTAGAAGATACCAGCATCTTCAAGTATCCTATAAATATGGATGCGGTAACAATCAAAGCTTCTCGCGATGGTTGGGATGTGAAAGGCTTTATAGAGCGTGTGCAGCACGATACTACTTTCTATAAGGCATTCCTTACCATGAGGCTGATGCCATATACCGCTACCAATGATATAAAGGTGTTCAACAAAAAGGGAAAGGTTCAAGCATCATTCTACAGCGAGTCTCAGCAGTATAGAGAGGACAATTGTAGAACCATGAGTTTTGCTAATGAACGTGTGACTAGGAACTTCTACAAGAGGAATGGTGACTACCGATATTATACAGCAGACCTCTATGCCTATATGTTCTTTATAGATGAGCAGATATGTGGTGAGGATGATATAGTTGGTAACTACTTAGAGCGCGAAGGCTCCGGTCAAAAGGAGAAGCATATACAGAAACTGAAAATGCTCATATTCAACCCCGGTAGTGATATTGGCGGTATACCGCTTACGGGCAATAAAGCAGCATTGTTTGACCCCGATGTGGCTAAGATGTATGACTTTAAGCTACTATCAGAGGAGTACAACGGTGTCGATTGTTATGTGTTTCAGCTAGTACCCAAACCTGAATATGCAGATAAGGTCATATACAACAACTTGGCTACTTGGTTTCGCAAGTCCGATTACTCCATCGTAGCTAGAGATTATTCCCTGTCTTACAAAACGCCCCTATACGACTTTGATGTAGTGATGAAAGTGCGTACACAGTTGGTAGGTGGTAAGCTAGTGCCCAACCGTATAGACTACGATGGCGACTGGCACATCTTTACACAGAAGAGAGAGCGTGTAAAGTTTAGCATGTCTATCTCTTATTAATGTTTAATTTAGCGGAATGATAGCTCCCGAGAGCATACAAGCAGTAATGGACCGTGCCGATATAGTAGATGTTGTCGGGCAGTTTGTAAGGTTGAAAAAGCGTGGCGCAAACTATATCGCCAATTGTCCTTTTCATAATGAGAAGACCCCATCTTTCTCCGTATCAGCTTCAAAAGGTATCTATAAATGCTTTGGTTGTGGCAAGGGCGGCAATGTGGTCACTTTTGTGCAAGAGCATGAAAAACTGACTTATCCTGAAGCTGTGCGTTGGTTGGCAGATTTCTATAATATTGAGCTTGTAGAGTCAGAGCGTTCGCCTGAGCAAAAAGAAAAGCAGCTAGTAGAAGAAAGCCTTAGGGTTATCAATGAGTTTGCCGCACAGTTCTTCTACGATACATTGTTCAATACCGATGAAGGTAAGACCATAGGGTTGTCCTACTTTAAAGAGCGTGGTTATCGCAAAGAGATAATTGACCGTTTTCGTTTAGGGTATTGTCCCGAACATAATAACCTGTTCTACAACGGTGCGATAAGCAAGGGACATAGTGAGCAGTTGCTAGAGAAAACGGGACTGGTTAAGAGTCGTAATGGTTCTTACTACGATGTATATAGAGGTCGTGTCATCTTCCCGATACAGAGTATGACAGGGCGTGTACTGGGCTTTGGTGCAAGGATATTGAAAAAAAGTGACCGTGCTCCTAAGTATATCAATACGCCCGAAAATGAACTCTACAACAAGAGTAGAGTGCTCTATGGCATGTACCAGTCTAAGCAGGCTATCAATAAGCTGGACGAGTGTTTTTTGGTAGAGGGGTATACGGATGTTATATCACTGCATCAGGGTGGTGTAGAGAATGTGGTAGCGAGTAGCGGTACTTCGCTTACTGAAGGTCAGCTAAGGCTAATAGGTCAGCTGACTAAGAACCTGACCATACTTTACGATGGTGATGCTGCGGGTGTCAATGCGGCTCTGCGTGGTTTGGATATGGCTTTGTCTCAAAGCTTTAACGTTAAGCTGGTGCTATTGCCTGAAGGGGAAGACCCCGATAGCTTTATACAGAGTAATGGTGCTGCTAAGTTTCATGAGTTTGTAAAGGAGAATAAGCAAGATGTTATAGGCTTCAGGCTAGACATTGGTATGCGACAAGTAGGTGACGACCCTGTGTTGAAATCGAAGCTGGTAAATGAAATAGCAGAGAGTGTATCTCGTATAGATAAAGTCACCGACTTTGCGCTAAAGGAACACTATATACGGGAGGCAACTAGAAAACTGGGTGTTGAAGAAGAGGGTTTTATTAAGCTCATCAACAAATATGTGCGTGATAGGGTAGAGCAAGACAAGAAAAGCAAAAGAATAGAGGAGGAGCGCAGGATACAGAATGAGATAGAGGCTGCTCAATATGAAGAGCAAGCCGAGCCAACACCTGTGCAGCGAAAGTCGCCTGATGAAGACCAAGAAGCAGAGTTGATAAGAGTGTTGATAGAATTTGGCGTGAAGGATATTGACGATTATAACAATGTAGCAGAAATGATACGTGACGTGGTAGACCCTGACCTGATAGATGCGCCACTAATTCGTAAAATGTTCGATGCATACTTTGAGCAGGTAGATAATACGGGAAGCTATCCGGAGTTGAAATACTTTGTGATGTATCCTGATGAAGCCATACAGCAAAAAGTAGCACACCTATTCCAAATACCTGCTGTGAGTGATAACTGGAAGGCGAAGCATAACATTGATACTATGCATGGCGACCTGAACTATATCAGCGAGGTGAATAGCCCGTTAGTATACTTCGAGTTCAAAAAGTTGAGAGCTATCATAAAAAAGCTGCATGAGCGTATAGGCACGGAAAAAGATGAACAGAAGTTGAAGATGCTCATTACTAAATGGATGGAGCTGAAAAAAGAAGAGGAAGACATGCTCCGTCTACATGGTACGGCATTTCTTAAAATAAATTGATAATACTTTGGCAAGAATACTGGCAGTAGACTACGGCAAAAAAAGAACAGGCTTGGCGGTAACTGACCCTTTGCAGATAATAGCATCGGGGTTGGAAACCATTGATTCTAAGTTCTGGATAGCATACTTCAAAAAGTATTTTGCTGAGGAAGATGTAGCGTTGGTATTGGTAGGCTATCCGTTGAATATGGATGATACACCTACACATGCTACACCTCTGGTAGATAAATTCATAAAAGACTTTAAGCGCATATTCCCAAACATCAAACTGGAAACCGTAGATGAGCGTATGACCTCTCATATGGCTAGCCAGGCTATAGCGGGCATGGGACTGAAAAAGAAAGACCGAGAGAAAAAAGAGCTTATAGACGAGGTGAGTGCTACTATTATGCTGCAAGAATACCTTCAGAACCGCCTATAATTAGTAACTTTGCAACTCTTTCAAAAAATAATTAAGTAGATGATTTTACCGATAGTAGGGTATGGACATCCTGTTTTAAGGAAAATGTGTGAGGATATTACTCCTGATTATCCTGAATTGGAGAAGCTAATAGAGGATATGTGGAAGACCATGTACAATAGTAGTGGTGTTGGGCTTGCTGCTCCACAAATAAACAAACCGATACGTTTGTTTGTTGTAGATACCGAGCAGATAGTAGAAGGCTTTGATGAGCAAGATAAGCGTGATTATCCCGATGAAAAACCGGTAAAACGCACATTTATCAATGCTCATATAGTAGAGACAGGTGGTGACGATTGGGCTTATAATGAAGGTTGCTTAAGCATACCAAAGGTGAGAGAAGATGTAAAGCGTGCGGAGTGGGTGACCATGAAGTATGTGGATGAGAACTTTAAAGAGCATGAAGAGACCTTTGATGGTATTACCGCACGTGTTATCTTACATGAGTACGACCATATAGACGGTAAACTATTCATAGACTATCTGGCTCCGCTTAAAAAGAGATTGATAAAGAAGAAGCTAGACGATATCTCTAAAGGGAAAGTAAGAGTTGATTATAGAATGATGTTTGCCAAATAAGCATTACATTAGTTAAAATATTTTGCCAACAGCACTAACATATACAGAGGAAGAATTGGTTGCCTTGCTGAAACAGAAGCATAGGGTAGCCTATAACTACTTGTATGATAATTATGGTGCTACACTTTATGGTGTTATCAGACGTACGATTACTGATGAGCAAGTAGCTCAGGATGTATTGCAAGAGGTGTTTGTCAAGATATGGAACAATATTGACAGTTACGACCCTCAAAAAGCCCGTATCTATACTTGGATGATCAATATAGCGCGTAATGCGTCTATTGATAAATTACGCTCTAAAGGAGAAATTATGAAGCGTAAGATCCAAAACGATGAAACTATCGTATATGATAGTGGACAGGACCTGAATACAGAGAAGCAGACAGACGCGATAGGATTATGGAAGGCTGTGGAGGGGCTGAAGCCCGAATATGCAACTATTGTTAATTTAGCATACCACAAAGGATTTACCCAAACCGAAATTTCTGAAACATTGGATATACCGCTTGGTACGGTCAAAACCCGTATGCGCCAAGCTATGAAATTATTAAAACAGCATTTTAGTTCGTAATAGTGAATATAAAAGAATACATAGGATCGGGCATATTAGATGCTTATGTACTTGGAGCACTCTCTGAAGAGGAGCGCATTGAGGTGCAAGCCAATATTGCCAAATATCCTGAGGTTGCTGCTGAGGTTGCTGCCATAGAGGATTCTATGCAACTATTTGCTGAAGCTAATGCAGTAGAGCCACCATCAGCGTTAAAAGATAGCATATGGGATGCTATTGAAGCTAGTGGTGCAGCAGTTACTGATGATGCTCCTGCGTCTGGCCTTACAACAGAAGATCCTGTAAAAGAAGTACCGTTCCCTGTTGCGCGCAAGCAACAAGTTGCTTGGCAACGTGCAGCGGTATGGATCGTATTGGTGGGTAGTATATTCACGAACTTCCTGTTGTGGAATCAAAACAACACGAATAAGGAAAAGGTTGACACGCTAGCAAAAGCTGTTGACTCTATGCAGACAAATGAGGATAATATGATAGCTCTTTTGGATGCGTATAAGAAAGAAAAGAACATGATAATGGACCCAACTATGCATACCGTTGTGATGCATAGCATGAAAGACGATAAGTCTATGGCGGGTACTATATACTGGAAGAAAGATAAAGGTGAAGCATATCTTGCTTTACACAATATGCCTATGCCTCCTAAGGGTAAGCAATATCAACTTTGGGTGATAAAAGATGGCAAACCTGTAGATATGGGTGTTATTGACAATGGCATGGTGTCTGAGGGTGTGATGCAAAAAGTAGCCAAGTCTGTATCCGAAGGTGAAGCTTTTGCAATATCTCTTGAAGATGAGGGCGGTAGCCCGGTTCCTAATATGGAGCAGATATATGTACTAGGTAGTGTTTCCTAAACTACTTTATAACTAGTCTATACTTAACAGCATTACGGATGCATTCGTATCCATATAATGATTGACAAGAAGTATCTTATTGATACGGTCAGAACTCCCCTCTTTAATTACTGTTTTAGGGTGTACTTGCTGTGTTTTGAACATGCTGGTAGCCAACCATAGCGCAAAGCCTATAGAAGTATCATACTCTCCACACAAGTGTTTGTATGCTGCAATAGTTGTAGCCGTGGGCGTATCAGCCAGTAGCTCATTATATAGTGGTTGGTGGTCACTATTACCATTCATGCCACATAGCAATATATCTATTGCTTCTTTATCAATATTTTGTTCAGCTAATAGCTCTTCTATGGCACTCTTTACAGCTGTAGCTGAGGTGTCAGATAGTAGTTTGATACCGTTCAGCTTGCAAAGTGTGTTCTCTTTATTATTTGTGATGGTAAAGAATGCAGCCCCTTCGCCTGATATGGTACCTGTACTATTGCTATGTGCTAATAGGTCTAGCGTGTTATCAAGCTCTTTTTTCCAGTAGTGTTTTTTACTTTTTATGAAGAAGTGTTCTTCCGTCATTTCATCAAAACCACCTACCAAATAGGTCTGCTCTTCTTCGGTCTCATTCAGTAGCATTTGAGCGTCTAGTAAAGATAGCTCTAGCGAGTGCCCACGATGAACATAGGTCTGGTTGTACCCTGTACATTTGGTTTGTAGTGCAAGCCAACCGTTTATGGAGTTGTAGGTACTTTGTATAAAGTGTGTAGGGTTCAGCGCACCTTCGTTATAGGCTATCATATCTTTTATGAACTGCTGCATATCGGTCATGCTGCCTAGCCCCGTACCTGTAATGATGCCATCCGGTTTCTCTATATCGGCTAGTTGTAAAGCCCTCATTCCTGCACTTATACCTCTCTTCAGCAGTCTGCTCATACGTCTTATAGCTACAGGGTTGATGAAGTCTCTATAGTTAGGATTTTGTACGAACAGTAGCGCCTTATCGCTATGATGCAATACATCAGGTAGCTGCTCCGCATCAAAACTGTCTTGCGGAGAAATAGCACTTGCTGATCTTATGTATACGGGTTGCATCATGCTTTACTTAGTATCAATGAAACGTTGTTGCCACCAAACCCGAATGAGTTGCTCAATACATGGTTGGTTGCAATAGTATCTATAGTCGTTGTTGGTGAAATGCTCAACTCCTCCATCTGTGTACGGAAGTTAAGGTTCGGCAATGTTCTTTGCTCTTGCAATGCAAGTATGCTAAAGACCGCCTCTATAACTCCTGCTGCCGCTAATGTATGCCCTGTATATGGTTTGGTAGAACTGAAAGGCGGAGTATTTGTCGCTTCAAATACACGCTCTATAGCCTTCCCCTCTGCAGAGTCGTTATTGAATGTAGCTGTACCATGTGCATTGATGTAGCCAATATCTTCAGGACCAAGGCCTGCTTTGTTCAAGGCTTGCATCATGGTATTATATGCTCCGTCGCCGTTGGGCGATGGAGCTGTAGGGTGGTGTGCATCGTTGGTGTTGCCATAGCCACTTAATACTGCTATAGGTTCAGCACCACGCTCTTTCATCGCTTCCTCAGACTCTAGCAATACATAGCCTGCACCTTCACCTAGGTTCAAGCCTACTCGGTCATTATCAAAAGGCATGCAAGGCTGCTTCGATACATTTTTTAGCGAGTTGAACCCATTTATAGTGAACTTGCTAAGCGCGTCGCAACCGCCGCAGATAGCGCGCTTTACTATGCCATGTTTTATCATTCTTGCACCTAGCAGTATTGCGTTGGCAGATGAAGAGCAAGCCGTACTCACAGTACCCATCAATGGTTTTAAACCATAGTGTTTTGCTGTGGTCATTGTGCTTTCCGCACAGTCTATGGTCTCTATGTATTTAAGGAAATCGCCTTCTGTTTTGTCTGATATGAAGTCTTCATACACAAGCTCTACAGAAGACATGCCCCCAACTGTATTAGCATTGATAAATGCGTAAGGAGCTTTGTTGAGTTGGTCTATATCTACATCGGCTAAAAGCTCCTTCATGGCCAGCATGGATAGAAGGGCTGTGCGTGTATATGCCTGATCGTTATTAGCAATGCCCAATAACGAGGAGAGCTCGTCATCTGAATGATCAAGCTCTCCTAAAACAAATTCATCAGCATGTATGGTCTTTAAGTGTTTAGGCTTTCTTAGCTGAGGTCGTTCGTTATAGAGTGCTATTCTATGTTCTTCAACACCCTTGCCCAGCGCAGAAACTATGCCTATAGAAGTAATAAATACTTTATCGACCATTCCGTTATATATGGTTTATGCTTTCTTGTGCTCTTGTATATAATTCGCCATCGACTCTACTGACTCCAGTACTTTACGTCCTTCACGTGCATCTTCTATTTTGATGCCGTAGTTACGCTCTAGTAATACCATTAACTCAAGAGAGTCAATACTATCCAAGCCCAGACCATCACCAAATAGAGGTGCTGTATCGTCTATGTCAGACGGCTTCATTCCTTGTAGGTTAAGCGAGTCAATTATTTGCTGCTTAAGCGTATTCTTTAGATCTTCCATAAGTATAATGTGTTGAGCAAAAGTACAAATCTATCTGACTTTTTGCTCCGGGGTAAAATTATAGTTTAAATGCTTCATCAATAATAGCCTGCTGTTGCTCTGCATGCTGCTTGGCATATCCTGTAGCAGATGCCGCACTAGTAGGTCTTGTTATATACTTACTTACAGAGAAGTCTTCTTGATTCATGTATAAGAACCCTGCCGCACCCATGTTGCGAGGCTCTTCCTGTACCCATACCCATTCAGCATTCTTATAGCGCTTTTTCAGCTCATTCAGTTGGTTTGCCGGTAGTGGATATATCTGCTCCAAACGAACAACAGCAACGTCTGTTATCTTGTTTTCCATTTGGTGCTCACTTAGGTCAAAATAGACTTTACCGCTACATAACAATACACGCTTCACTTTTGTTGGCGTTTTTGTGTTCGGGTCGTCTATTACTTCCTTGAAACCACCTACGGTGAAGTCTTTAATGTCTGAATAAGAACGAACGTGACGTAGGTTAGCTTTAGGTGAGAAGTTGATCAATGGCTTACGGAACTCCCACTTAAGCTGTCTGCGGAATGCGTGGAACAGGTTTGCAGAGGTAGTGATATTGGTCACTACTATGTTGTACTCAGCTGCTAGCTGTAAGAAACGCTCCATACGTCCTGATGAGTGCTCAGGTCCTTGACCTTCGTAACCATGTGGTAGTAGTAGTACCAAGCCACTCATTTTGCGCCATTTGGTCTCTGCCGATACTATGTATTGGTCAATAACAGTTTGTGCGCCATTAGCAAAGTCGCCAAACTGAGCTTCCCATATGGTTAGCGTTTCAGGGTCGGCTATAGAGTAGCCATATTCAAAACCAAGCACGGCAAACTCACTTAGTAGAGAGTTGTATACTTGGAATGCTTTAGGATTGTCAGACACGGTGCTAAGACGGCTGTAGTTCTCATTCGTCTCCTCGTCGTGCAATACAGAGTGACGGTGAGAGAATGTACCACGCTCAACATCCTGACCACTAAGGCGTACTTTAAAGCCGTCCACTATCAAGCTAGCATAAGCTAAAAGCTCACCTGTAGCCCAGTCTAGCTTTTTAGTTTCGTTATATGTTTTGACTTTATCGTCTATCAGTTTCTTGATCTTGCGTAATGGCTTGAATCCTTCAGGAATATCCATTATCGCTTTGAATAGGCGGTCTACTTCTTTCTCATCTATAGATGTGTCCGGAGACTGGTTGAAGTCTTCAGGATCAGAGAAGCGTAAGTTCATCCAAGCTTGTTCAGGAGCCTGTGGAGTATATGGTAGAGGCTTCTGTTTTACCTCGTCCAAACGTTGTTGAAGGTCATCCCAGAAGGATTTTTCCATGTCTTTAGCCAGCTTTTTAGCATTGGCTTCACCACTATCTAGTAGTAACTGTGTATATACTTCGCGCGGGTTCTGATGCTTTTTGATCAGGCTATATAGCTTAGGCTGCGTAAAGCTAGGGTCATCTCCTTCGTTATGTCCATGCCTACGGTAGCATACCATATCTATAAAGATGTCCTCATTGTATACTTGTCTGTATCGTACTGCAAGCTCTGCTGCTTTTACTACCGCTTCAGGGTCGTCACCGTTTACGTGGATGACCGGAGCATGTACCATCGCTGCAACACTGGTACAATAGTTTGCAGAACGTGCATCATCAAAGTCAGTAGTGAAACCTATCTGATTATTGATGATGAAGTGAATGGTACCACCGTTGCGATAACCGTGTAGCTTACTCATTTGTAGTAGCTCATATACCACACCCTGACCTGCTATTGCAGCATCACCATGTATCAATATCGGTAATACGTTATCAGGCTCATAGTTGTATAGTATATCCACCTTTGCTCTTGCAAAACCGGAAACTAGCGGGTCTACCACCTCTAGGTGAGATGGGTTAGGTGTAAGCTGTACGTTCACATCCTTACCCGTAGCAGTTTTTATATTTGAGCGGAAACCTAAGTGGTATTTTACATCACCGCTACCCATTGTGGTATCAGCAGGTGCATTACCTTCAAACTCAGAGAATATCTGCTCGTATGTTTTCTGTAGAATGTTGGCCAATACGTTCAGGCGGCCTCTGTGTGCCATACCTATCACTACTTCTTTTACGCCTTTTTCTTCTTTGTACTCTTCGGCAGAGTAGTTGATAACTGCGTCAAGAGCAGCTATTATACTTTCACCACCCTCTAGGCTGAAGCGTTTTTGACCAATGTATTTTGTGTGTAAGAACTTCTCGAACATCACACCTTCATTCAGTTTTTGAAGGATGCGCTTCTTTTGGTCTAATGGAACTTCTTGCTCCATCATTTCCTCAAACTGGTTCTCTACCCACTCACAAGTATCTTGATTGTTGATGTAAGTATATTCGATACCTACGTTGCCTGCATATATCTTTTTCAGCTTAGCCAATATATCCTTAAGTGGAGCATTGGCCATTTTTATGAAAGAGCCTGCGGCAAATTTAGTGTCAAGGTCAGCCTCACTTAGCCCAAAATGAGCAAGGTCTAGCTGTGCATGACGGTCCTTACGAGGACGTATAGGATTGGTAGTAGCTACCAAGTGTCCTCTTTTTCTGTACGAGCGTATCAATCTGAATACTCCGAACTCCTTAGCTATTTGGTCGCCTGAGATGCTGCCAGCACTTGCTTCGGCAGAGCCGTTGGCGTTGGTTTTAGAAATAGCAAAATCAAATCCTTCGAAGAACTTCTTCCATTCAGGATCAACAGACTCGGGGTTACTTACATACTCACTATATAGAGACTCTATATAAGAAGGATGAGAACTCATCAGATATGAGAAATCTTTCATCGTACAGCAGAACGTTTTTTATGCGCTTATGTTTAATTGCAATTTTACAGACTGTAGGCACAACAATTGTACCGAACAGACAATTTAGACAAAGTTAATAGCATTTGGCGAATGTGACAATTACATATATACATCTTTAGCAGGATAAATAAATAAAAACTATGTAGTATTAATTTAAGAGTACCCAATTAAAGCCAAATCGTATCATGAAATTTTGTGCAGCGTATCCCGGAGCTATTTTCATATTCTCCATGAAAAACTGCTGTATTTGGTCGCCCATTATATATGCTCTAAACCTTTTTACCTTGAAGTTGAAGAATACCGCACCCTGTATCTGGTCGTCTACGGTATAGCTGTTTTGATAGTTATAGCGGTTGAAGAAAGGGTTATAACCTGCCGGAGTGTATGGTGAGTAATACCTTACCTGTACACCCGTTGCTATCTTCAATGCGTTCTTAAAGATGTAACGCTCTAAGCTTAGTTGGTGTTTACCCATGAATTGTGGGATGTTCACCACAGCACCACCTGTAGGTTGCTGGTATACCAACTCGTTATCCAATACTACACTGCGCCACCTGAATGTTTTACGCAACCATACCTGTGTAATATTGAATGAAGGAGCATGTTGGTCAAACATGTTCCGGTCATTTAGGTAGATATAGTTTTGTATCAAGTAGCTTCTTACGCCTAGTCCTAATTTCAACCTTTCACTATTGAACCTGCCGAATAGCATCGTAACACTTTCATTGTTCATCGATGCCTTGATGGTATCGTATTGGTTGATGTAAGTAGTATAATTATAAGGTGCGTTATTGATGTGTTGTTGCGCGCCTATGCTAATATCGCCAAGGTCGTTACCAAGGTCTCTGCCTATCGTTCCTTGTAGCACAGAGTTGCCCGATGCCGAGCCTGCAAAGTATAGAATAGCCTGAGCCTCGTAGTACCATTGCTTTTCTTCAAGGGCTTCTTTTTTGATGCCTCCTGTTATGTATAGGCTGGATATATTCTGCGTCTCGTTACCAATTATATACTCTGTCTTGAAGTTGTCTAAGCGATTACCAATACCTGCTGTGAATTGTAGAGGGGCTTCTTTTTTTCCTAAGAAGCCATTTAGTAAAAGTCTGTTATCTACCTTCAGCCAGTTCTGCTGCATGAATACGGAATCTGTTGTTCCAAATCCATAGTTAAAGAATGGCGTGTATCTTAAAGAGTCTGGTCTTAGGTCTTTGAATTCAAACTTTTCAGAATGAAGGTCGAAATGATGGGCTATACTGAACCTTGGTATCAGCTTCACACTCATTCTGGTAGAGTCTTCATTATAAGTAGTATCATCCTTACCAAAAGTATAGCTGTGGTGCAGCATCACACCGTAATCTCTTTGAGTGTTGGTTACCGAAGAGCGTCTTACGGAGCCACTGCTACCATAAGCATCATTACGGAAAGCAACATCTATCGTCTGCCTGTCGTTATACCTATCATTAGATAGTTGAGACTCGTCTACCATGCCGCCATTTTCATCCTGTTGCTCTCGGTTGTATACGGCAGCAAAGTGCAGGTTGTAATGCTTGTCTATGCTTTGATATTTAGAACTAAGGCTGGCATTGTCTTGATTTGTACGCTGTATCAGATAAAAACCGGGAGACGTGGTCTTTCTGTATTGCACAGCAACATTCCAGTTCGGTCTGATGTTTTGCGTGTGCATTATCTCGGCTTTTTGCTCTAGCTTACTGCCTAGCTGAAACCCAAAAGACGAGTACGGTCTGTTCGTATTATAATATTTAACGCTGTCCTTATCAAAACGGTAAACATCATAGACATGATAACCTAGTGTAGGTCCAACTCTGTATTCTGGTGTGAACAGTAAGTTCCTTGCGGGCGACCCTTGATTGCCAAGGTCTTGATACCAAGGCTGCAAAAAGCTACGTCTATGAAAAGTATGTATGGATGTATCGGGAGTATATTCTTTGTCCGACCCTAGTTTTTTATAAGTGATGCGTACATTTTGACTTTGCTCCCATTCGTCAGTATTACTTTCATTATAGGAGTTGGTATCTACTTGTTGATTGGGGTCACCGGGCAATGTCAGGGGTGCGCCGGGCTGATTTTGAGCCCAAGATGTACCTGTGAATAATGACAAGGTCATTATCGTTAACATTACGTATCTACATACCTTGATACCTCGTTCCAAGCGGTCACTCATTTTGTATAAGCGGCAAAGATAATTGAATCAACTTACATACGCTCAATAAGCGTTGCTACAAGCTTAGCTAGTTTTGGAGCGGTTTCGTTAGCGGCAGCCAATACCTCCTCGTGAGATACTTTGTGCACCTCGCCAATAATACCAAGGTCAGTTACTACACTAGCGGCAAATACACGCATATTGCCATGCCTTGCTACTATTACCTCGGGTACAGTACTCATACCTACAGTATCACCACCTATTACACGTAGCCATTTATATTCTGCAGGTGTTTCAAAGGTAGGACCCTGTAGCCCTACATAGGTACCTGTATGTACCGTTAGGTTTTGTTCTGATGCTATGGTTTTGCCCAGAGCTATCAAGCTGAGGTCAAAAGGTTCACTCATATCTGGGAAGCGTGGTCCCAGACGGTCGTCATTCGAGCCGCGTAGCGGGTGCTCAGGAAAGAGGTTTATCTGGTCGTCTATTAGCATGATGTCACCTACTTTGAAGTCGGGGTTCATGCCACCTGCTGCGTTAGATAATACTAAGGTCTCTACACCTAGTGCCTTCATTACTCTAATAGGGAAGGTCACTTCTTCCATAGTATAACCCTCATAATAATGAAAACGACCTGACATCATCACTACAGGCTTGCCTCCATGTGTACCGAAAACAAGCTTCCCCTCATGCCCCTCTACGGTTGCTACTGGAAAGTTAGGGATGTCAGAGTAGGGTATCTCTACGTCTACAGATACGATATCTATCAGTCCGCCCAGTCCGCTACCTAGTATGATGCCAACGGCTGGTTCTATGTTCGTCTTTTCTCTTATATATGCGGCTGTAGCCTGAATGTTATCGTATAAACTCATCAGTATTATTTAGTATCAGTATGTCTAAAGTATTAAAATCCGGGATTGGCAACATCGTTCACGTCCACGTTCTCTTCCTCGTCTTCTAAGTGACGATTAGGAAGCTCGTCAAAGTGACGCTGCTCAATGGTGTCAAGTGCAGCCTTTCTTTTCAGGTGCTCACTTACTATATACTTGATATTCTTACCTGCAAGGTTCAGTATGCCATTCTTCAGGCGTATACGTCTTATCATTCTGCCAAAGAAGTAGAACAGTACACCTATAAATATCACTATGCCATATAGTGCTATATTCAGCATTTGAATATTATTGCTACCTAGCTCTGCCTGATAATCTACACGGGCACGCATATCGGTGATGATGTAGAACGGGTATATCTTATCCATGAATACAGCAAAAGCCACTACACCCAATGCTAATAAGTAAAAAAGTATCTCTGAAAATATTAGGGCACTTTTACTCAGTACTCTTTGTGCCGCTGGCTTTCTTAGTGATGTAGCCAATGGGTCGAGTAGTTCTATTAGCTCATAGTTGGTCTTCTTCTGCTCCTTGAACTCTTGTAAGAGGTCGTCCTGTAATCTGTTGGATGACATATAAGTCAAATATATTTACTTAACGCAAATGTAATATACCTCTGCAGATGAAAACGCCTTTTTTATCCTTAACTATCCACATTTTATAAAAAATGGTATAACTCGTCTAGATTTCGGAACTTTGCACTCATTTTTCGATAGCTCGCATATAAAATAAACATGAAGTATAACAAGCAGATAGACCGCAGACGTACGTTTGCCATCATTTCTCACCCCGATGCCGGTAAGACGACCCTTACCGAAAAACTACTATTATTCGGTGGTGCTATACAGGTGGCAGGTGCGGTTAAAAGCAACAAGATAAAGAAACACGCTACCAGTGACTTTATGGAGATAGAGAAGCAGCGTGGTATCTCTGTGGCTACATCTGTTATGTGTTTTGAATATCGCGATGTGTTGGTGAACCTACTGGATACTCCGGGTCACAAGGACTTTGCTGAGGATACCTATCGTACGCTTACGGCGGTAGATAGTGTAATATTGGTGATAGATAGTGTGAACGGGGTAGAGGCACAGACCCGCCGCTTGATGGAGGTGTGTAGAATGAGAGATACGCCTGTTATCGTTTTTGTGAACAAGATGGACCGTGATGGTAAGTTCCCGTTCGACCTGTTGGATGAGATAGAGAAAGAGCTGGACCTGCAACTACACCCTATGACCTGGCCTATTAATATGGGTAAAGAGTTCAAAGGGGTGTACAATCTGCACGATAAAGGTTTGAACCTGTTTACGGCAAACCAAAAAGCTACGGAAGATAATACAATACCTATCCCTAGTTTGGAAGATGGTCTATTGGATGAGAAAGTGGGTAAGCGCGATGCCGACCAGCTAAGAGAAGATGCCGAGCTATTGGATGGTGTGTATGGTGAGCTGGATAAAGAGGCATACTTGAAGGCTCAGGTTGCACCGCTATTCTTTGGTAGTGCGGTGAACAACTTTGGTGTAAAGGAGCTATTGGATACGTTCATCAACATAGCACCAAAGCCATTGGGCAGACCCACAAATGTGCGTTTTGTAAAGCCTGATGAAGATAAATTCACAGGATTCATATTTAAGATACATGCCAACTTAGACCCGCGCCACCGCGACCGTATTGCCTTCTTAAGGGTATGTTCGGGCGAGTTCAAGCGTAATACCTATTTCAAACATACTCGTTTGGAAAAGGATGTCCGTTTCAGCAACCCATACTCTTTCATGGCGCGCGAAAAAGATGTGGTAGATACCGCCTACCCGGGCGATGTTATTGGTCTGTATGATACGGGTAACTTTAAGATAGGAGATACACTTACTGAAGGCGAAGACCTGAAATTTACAGGTATGCCTACCTTCTCTCCTGAGCTATTCAAAGAGCTGATAAATAAAGACCCTATGAAGACCAAGCAGTTGGAAAAGGGTATCCGTCAGCTAACGGATGAGGGGGTTGCTCAGCTATTCGTACAGCATGGTGGCAACCGTAAGATAATCGGCTGTGTGGGTGAACTACAGTTTGAGGTGATACAATATCGTCTACTACAAGAGTATGGCGCATCTTGCGACTTCAACCATGTGAATGCATACAAGGCTTGCTGGATAACAGGAGATAAGAAAAAGGTAGATGAGTTCGTACGCTTCAAGCAAGGTAATGTGATGGAAGATAAGGACGGTAATCTGGTATATCTTGCACAGAGCGAGTGGTTCTTGAATACAGAGAAAGAGAATAACCCTGACCTTGAGTTCCACTTTACCAGTGAGTTCAAGACCGCTATGGCAGAGTAATAATGAATAAAGAGAAGAAAAAACTATATCGCCGAGATAATAAAAAAGCACTGCGCTACCGTGGAGATAAAGGAGGTGATTTCTGCTACTCCAGAAATACTAAGAAGATGCAGGAGTTTGAAGGCGATAAACTGGGGATGGGTGGCAAAGTAGAGCGTGGCGTAGATTATACGCCGCTGTATAAGTTCTTACTTTCCAGAGTAGGTAAACCTTGGGATGAGGTGTATTCCGAAGCCCTTTCAAGGTTAGATAAGAAAGAGCCCGTATTTCATATGGTGGTGCTAGACCCGAAGCCGAATGAGGGAAGCGCATATTATGGAGTAGTAAGGCTGGGAGATAACTCTTATTATTCTATGCTTACGGTAGATGACGAAGGAGTACTGGTGAAAGTAAACCCTGAAATAACCAAAGATGATATCGTCCCTTTTTGTCATTGCTGTACGCACACCTTTAATGGTGAGTTATTTACCCAAAAACATCCTTGGAATGAGGATAAGTAACATGCTTTTAGCAACTATTATCCTAACTTTAACCCATGCGTAAACGCATTATCAGCTTTATGTTACGCGCTGTTCTTGCGCTGCTTGTACTCATCTTTGCTACTGATTTTTGGGTGTCACACTCCGTCAGGAAGCAACTTTATGATAGTGTGCAAGAGATAGAGCACAAGAAGGTAGGGTTGTTGCTAGGTACTTCTAAGTATGTAAGCAGAGGGCATGTCAATTTATATTATAAGTATCGCATAGAAGCAGCTATAAAACTTTTTCGTGCAGGTAAGATAGACTATATATTGGTAAGTGGTGACAACAGTACCATGCAGTATGACGAGCCTAATACCATGAAGCGCGACCTGATAGATGCAGGCATACCTGCTGATAGAATATTCTTAGACTACGCAGGGTTCAGAACGCTGGACAGTATACTCCGTTGCTATAAAGTATTTGGTCAGGATGATTTTATCGTCATTTCTCAGCCATTCCACAACGAACGTGCATTGTACATTGCCAACCGAAAGGATATTAATGCGATAGCCTTCAATGCCGAGCGAGTGCCGGGTAGTTATAGTATTAGAGTAAGGGTCAGAGAAAAATTGGCACGTGTCAAGATGATGTTCGACCTATTGGTGAATAA
>CAZPDA010000031.1:0-19765 GCA_964585115.1 uncultured Flavipsychrobacter sp. | reverse complement strand
GGTCTTCTTACGTCGTCCCATCATTCGGTTAGCAGTTTCCACAGCCCGCTCTAGTCGATAAGTGGTCATGCCATCACTACCGCCCCATGCAAAAGAAGGAATGAACTTACTAAGAAAATCACCTCCATATATATTAGCAGAAACACCTACTACCGTACCGGTGTTGAACATAGTATTGATACCACACTTAGAATGGTCTCCCATCAATAAGCCACAAAAGGTAAGTCCTGTTTGCACAGACTTGTTATTGTGTTCATCCCAAATCTTAATGCTGTCGTAGTTGTTCTTAAGGTTTGAGCAGTTGGTGTCAGCACCAAGGTTGCACCATTCTCCTATCACTGCATTGCCTAGGTAGCCATCATGCCCTTTATTACTATTGGCAAAGTATACCACATTGCTATTCTCTCCACCTACTTTACAACCATTGCCTATAGTAGTGTCTGCATATATCTTAGCCCCCATTTTTACCACTGCGCCATCACATATTGCTACTGGCCCACGCATCATCACGCCTTCCAGCAATTCTGCTCCTTTGCCTATGTATATAGGTCCGGTGTTGCCGTTTAAGATACAGCCTATATTTACTGTGGCTCCTTCCTCTATGAATATATTTTCCTTGCCAGTTGCTAATACTCCTTCTGGTATAGGTTGGCTGGTCTTGCCTTTTGTAAGGAGGTTGAAGTCTTGCTTTATAATAGCTCCGTTCAAAGAGAATATATCCCACACATGGTTTAGTGATATAAGGTCTCCTTCAAACGGAATGTTTGTTGCTTCAGGGTTTGATGAACTTATTGTAGCACGTACGGGAATCGAACCTGAAATATTAGAAGCTACCACTGTGTCATTATGAACCAGCTGTTCTCCTGTTTTCAGGTTGTTTATTGCAGTAACGAGCTCTTCTGTAGCAATAATGCTACCGTTTATATAAATATCTTTATTTGTGGTTTTAATAGGGTATACCTCTTGTAAATAATCTTCAGTTAGGGTACTTGTTTCAGCAGCCAATAGTTTTTCCCATCGCTCACGTAGTGTAAGTATACCACAGCGAATATCTGCAACTGGTCTGGTATGTGTAAAAGGTAGTAGCTGATAACGTACGTCCGTATCGAATAAGATGTAACCCATAGTATTCATTATCACTTTTCGTACTACCGGTAAATGCGGGATAAAGTGAAGTTTTACAAAAAAATCCCGACAAAAGTCGGGATTTTTCGTGCGTAAAGCAAGTTATTTGAAATTCGATTATTTTTTCTTCTTTGCGTAACGCTGCTTGAACTTCTCGATACGACCGGCTGTATCCACAAATACAGATTTACCAGTGTAGAATGGGTGAGATTTGTGAGATATCTCCACTTTGATAAGTGGGTACTCATTACCATCTTCCCATACGATAGTTTCTTTAGTAGGCGTTGTAGAGCGAGTAATGAAAGAGTAGTCGTTAGACATATCTTTGAATACTACTAGACGATAGCTCTCCGGATGAATATCTTTTTTCATTTTGTATCAGTTTTTGTACATGATTGCTAACCATGCGTTTTAACGAGTGGGCAAAGGTAATGCTTTTTTGTATTGTTGCAAAAATTAAAATATACCTAAGAACTTCTTTCTAGGCGGTGCTACACGGGCATCTAGCTCTTTTGCCGCTTGCTCTGCAAAGTTATAGGTGCCTATCACTTTCCCGTCTTGGTCTATAAGCATAGCTTGTGGTATGAACTGAACGCCATATTCTTGCGCAGCTTTTGACTGCCACCCTCCAAGGTCACTCATATGGTATGGCCAGCTTAGGTTGTCTTTAGCTATGGCAGCTACCCATTTGTCTTTACTCTTATCCAGAGATACACTTACTATTGTAAAGCCCTTCTTTGCATCTTTGAATTTTTGGTCTTTGTACTTGTTGTACATAGCTACAAGGTTAGGGTTAGCTCTACGGCATGGCCCACACCAAGATGCCCAAAAGTCTATCAATATGATCCTTTTTTCATTAAGCTCGGAAAGCTTAAGTGTTTCTCCCTGAGGTGTTTCTAGCTGTAGTTCAGGTGCCTGATCTCCTACCTTTATCTTTTGGTTGCTATACTGTGCGCTGGCATTTATTGATAAGCCTGCTACAAGTGCTGCCAGAATAAATATTTTTTTCATGTTTATGATCTCTTAGAACTGTGAATATAAGAAGGTTAGCCGAAACGACCTGTTAATACTATTGGTTATAAACTGATAGTTAGTCCATCGTAGGCTAGTTGCATGTTAGGAGGCAGCATTTCAGATATTTCCTCATGCGTACCTAGTTGGTGGCTTATGTGCGTAAAGTAAGTCTGGTCTGCTTTTACTTCTTTAGCTATGTCTATTGCTTCGTTTAAGGTGAAATGAGAGATATGTTGCTCGTGCCTTAGTGAGTTTAGAACAAATGCTTTAGAACCCTTGGTCTTATCTAGCTCTTCAGGAGCGATAAAGTTAGCATCTGTTATGTAGGTAAAGTCTTTGATGCGAAATCCTAAAACCTCCATTTTATAGTGCAATACTCTTATCGGTGTGATCTCAATGCCATTAACGGTGAACATATCACTGCCATTAATGGTATTAAGGTTCATCTGCGGAATGCCGGGGTAAGATTTATTGGTAAAAACATAGTCGAACTCTTTTTTGAGTAGGTCTTGCGTAGGCTCGGTTGCATATATCTCCATAGCCTTCCCTTGTATGTAGTTATATGCTCTTATGTCGTCTAAACCTGCAACGTGGTCTTTGTGACTATGAGTAAATAATATGGCATCCAGCTTGTCTACCTTATGGGTAAGCATCTGCTGCCTAAAGTCAGGACCCGTATCTATTACAATATTAATACCATCAACCTCAATAAGCGCTGATGTTCTTAACCTTTTATCTTTTTTGTTTATAGACGTACACACATTACAATGGCATCCGATAACGGGTACGCCTTGAGATGTGCCTGTGCCAAGGAATGTTACTTTCACAACTATTGGTCGGTTTCTTCTTGTTCTGTAGATGGTGATGTTTCTGATGAGGGGTTCTCCTCTTCTTCTGACTCTTTTGGTTCAGGCTTTATTTGCTGATACCACTTTAGCATTTCTCCGCTTAGTTCTTCCTCGTTCACTGTGATGGACGGTAGTATCTCTACCAAAGCATTGATGCGCCCCTCTACATTTAAGAACTTATTGATAACAGCAATACGCCTATCTTCCAGTACACAATAGCCGGAGTTGAAGTGACCTTTCTCATATCTTATCATATATCTGGCCTCTTCAAAGAGCTGTTCCATCTTTTTCAGGGTGTTTGCTGTATATTTGAAGCTCATTTTGCAATTCGTTTTCGATGGCTAAAAATAGAAAAATAAGGGCACTTATAATCATTGGGTTATTGCTGGTTGGTATTCAGGTGAAAACATATGCACAGAGTTACTACGTAGAAGATCAAAAAACATTTAGCGCAGGCTTTATTTTCGGGGCAAACTTCACTCAGATAGACGGAGACAACTTTGCAGGGTACCACAAATTTGGGCTGAATGGAGGAGGTATTGTATATGCTAAGATAGCAAAGAACTTAAGTGCGAGTATGGAGCTTCTATATTCCCAAAAAGGAAGCAGGGCACATAAACTAAAGTACTCTAACTCTTATAATTACTTCATTGAGGATTATGATATAAAGCTAGACTATGTAGAGATACCTTTTCTGCTCAACTATCATGATAAAAGAAAAAGCCATGTTAGTATAGGAGCCTCTTTTGCTCAGTTGCTTAGTTCAAAAGAGTCTGGTGCTCTTGGACAGCCCGATAGTACTAATTTCCCAAATATAGATGTTGATTTTGAAGACTACCCTTTTAAAAAGATAGATGTAAATGTACTCATAGGCGGTACTTTGCATGTATATAAGGGGCTTTATGTTAACTTAAGGTATCAATATTCTATCATGCCTATAAGAACGTCTATTCCTCCTGAATATGGAAGGGATAAGCACTATAATAATATGTGGACGTTTAGACTGATGTATTTGTTTGAATAGTAGGTACTAATAAACTTCTATAAGCGTTATAAAAAAGGATGGTTTTGAAGAAGATAATTATATTAGGTTTATTGATGATAATAGCTTGTGTATCGGTTAAAGCACAAAGTTATTACCTAGAAGACGATCGAACCTTTCATGGTGCTATATATGCAGGGGGAAACTTTACACAGATAGATGGCGACAACTTTAAAGGGTTGCGTAAAAAAGGTATTAATGCAGGTGGGGCAGTATATGTATTCCTGAATAAAGAAGTAGGAGTATCCATGGAGATACTTTATTCTGAGAAAGGGTGTAGAACAGTGCCAAGAGAGCTTGGGTTAATAGATAATTATGCCGTGAAGGAATACAAGATAAACCTGAACTATACAGAAGTGCCAATATTATTACACTATTTCTTTCCTGAAAAATCGCATATCGGCGGAGGGTTAAGTTTAGGCAGGATAATAACCTCTACTCAAGTAATAAAAGCAGATCCTAACTTAGATGTATTTAGTGAAGGGTACTTTAAAGACTATGATCTGTCTTTTATAGTGAATAGTAATCTAAGGCTATACAAGGGGTTGTTTCTAAATACTCGTTTTCAGTATTCGGTAATGTCTATTGCTAAAAAAGAGATAGCACAACAGTCTCCTGTGTTTGGTAGAGTACAGCAGAGCAATCACGTGTGGACATTTAGGTTGATGTACTTCTTTGGTCTTGATTAACAATACTTTCAGTAACTTTAGAACATGCTAAGATTAGCCTTTATTGTTGTGTTTCTTGCATTTGTTAATGGTACATGGGCACAGTCCGGAACGCTATTAAGTGAAGAACAGTCTTTCTTTGGTGGAGTAGTGTTAGGTGCAAACCTTTGTACGGTACAAGGCGATGGGTATAGCGGTTATAGTAAGGTTGGGCTCAATGCCGGAGGTATGGTTTATGTAAGGGTATCTCATAAGTTGTTTGCAGACCTTGAGCTATTATACGCACAAAAAGGTAGTAGAGGTGTGAATCAAGTAGAAAGTATATATGTTGGTACTTCTTTTGAGAAATACTATTTAGACTTAAACTATGTAGAGATACCTCTGGTATTCAACTATGTATTCAATGAAAAGTGGCATGGAGGAATAGGAGGTTCTTATGCACTACTATTAGGTTCTAAAGAAGAAGCAGTATCTGCAGTACAGCCAGTTTATATTAAGAATGATGAACATCCCTTTAAAAGTAATGACATTAACTTTATACTGAATCTTGGGTATGAGTTAGGTGGTGGTGTTTTTGTTAATGCTAGATATCAGCGTTCTGTTGCTACGATAAGAGACCCTTTTTATGTGCCCGTAGGTTTTGGTGGTGGTAATCAATATAATGAGCTTTTCTCCTTCAGGATAATGTACTTAATAAAGTAAGTTATGCTTAATTACCCCCTATTATAGAGATGACTGGCGGGTTTTCTTTAATGTCATTAATGGCATCTTTAGCCGAATCTGCTTTTTGTACTGTAGAGGTGTATGTCTTTTTACTGTGCAATAAAGGTCCTAAAGCTCCTGTATCTTTATTTGTAATTCCATTCACAGCTTTTGCCACTTTTGAGAACGATTCTTTTATACTTGCTAAGTCTGAGCCAAGCGTAGGTTTTGAGTATTTTTTGGTTAGTTCTACTGCTCCTTTTATAGACTCATTAGTACTATTAATGCTAGCAACCATGCTGGTTGTATTAGCTTGTGTATTCCTTATACTAATAACGGCGGTATCTACATCTTTAGCAATGTCATCTATGTTGTGGATAAAGCCTTTCATGTCTTTGTTAAAAGTTGATAAAGACGCTGTTATTTGAGATATAAGACCATGTTTTATTTGTCTGTTTAGTTGTTGGATGTTAGAGTCAGCAGAGCGTACTTGATATTGAGCAGAAGCTATGATCGGTTCTATCTGTTGAGACATGAAAATGACCGTGGTGTCCATCTCAGGTACAAGTGTAGCTTCGTGTTTTAGTGCTGTTTTGCTATCGCTTTTATACAAGCGTATCATTTTGTCACCTACAAGCCCATCTGCGGCTAGTTGTGCTATAGTACTATCGAATAATTGAATTTCTTTTTTGATAGTAAGAGTCACTCTTACCTTATCGCCTTCTGAAAATTCAATATCAGAAACTCTTCCAGCTTGAACACCATCAATAAATATAGGAGAGGATTTTTGTAACCCATGTACATCTTCATAGTATACATAGTAGTCTCTGTATTGAGACATCAAGTAACTATACTTATAGAAATAGAATGCTGCTATAAGAACACCTATTGTCAGCACCGTACTGATCCAGCCTTTCCTTTTCATAGCAGCTAATTATTGATAGTCAACAGCAAAGGTAGTTAAAACTTACTGTGCTACCAGTTCTCAGATATCCATTTGTAAGTAAAAGGCATTACGATAAGGCTAAGAGAATATCCATTATTTATCTGTCCTACAACATCTACATAGTCATTTAGCTCATTTCCATTCTCATCCTTGCCCACATAGTACTGCCGCTCATTAGCAACAAAAGCACTGCCGAAGTATGCCATGCCTCTTATCTTCATAGCTACACCCAATATAAAGCCGAACTCAGCTTTAGCAAATGGCGCAAATGTAATAGGGAAAGGTCCATCGTCTCCTACATAGTTGGTCTTACAGAAGTTCATACCTATCCCAAGAGAGAACATATTACTACCTTTTTTAGATAATGGTATGTCAGCACCAGTTTTGTACTCAACACTTAGGGGTACACCTACCATGTAATACAAGTACTCTCTGTCGAATTTAGTATAGTCGCCAAATACAGTTGAGTCTAGCACTAATGTACCAAATGCAGCGTATAACTCTGCGTTAAAGGTGATCATACTATTGTCAGACAGTAAGTATATAGGGAAAAATGTCCCTATGCTACCATTGTACGCTTTTTTTAACCTTGCACGTGTTGTTGCTGTAGAGTCAAAAGTGGTTCCGTCAGACAAAAAGTTGTTATAAGTAAGATCCATGTTGCTCACTAAGTAGTGTTTCCCTATACCTACGGTAAAGCGTTGGATAGCATGATCTTCAGTATTTCCCTTGGATAGATAGTAGTCATATAGTCGATCATTACCCCAAAACTGCTGAGCCGACAGCTGAGATGTTAGAGATATAGCGATCAAAAATATAGTAGTGGCAAATAGCGTTTTTAAGCGCATGAGCAGTTTGAATATTTACAACAAAATAACTCAAAATAGTAGGAATGCCAACTATACGTCAAAACATTGCTAAAAGTTAGTATTCTTAATAGCAACTTCCATTTCTGATAACTTTTCACCGCCTTTTATGCCAAAGTCTAGTGTACGTATAGGGAATGGTATCGTAATATCATTCTGGTCAAATGCTTTTTTGATATACATTATTGCCTCACTACGCCCTTGCAGCCATACCGGTTGTTCAGGACTGTTCACCCATATACGTACTTCAAAGTTTATGGAGCTGTCTCCAAACTCTTCATAAAAGAAAGAAATGGGGTCATCAGTGCGTACGCTTACTTTTTGTACTGCCTCCATTACTACGTCTTTCACTTTTTGTAGGTCATCTCCATAAGATATACCTACTACAAGGTCTACACGTCTTTTACCTAATAACGAATAATTCTCTATTGGGTTTTGGAATACAGCTTTGTTGGGTATTATGACTCTTTGCCCTTGGAAGGTAAGTACTACTGTATCTCTCAGGTTTATATCCTCAACCCTGCCCATATAGTCTTGCACCTTCACTATGTCGCCTATATGTAGTGGTCGTCTGAAAGAGATAAATATGCCGGAGATAAAGTTGGCTGCAATGTCTTGAAAGGCAAATGCGAGTGCCAAACCTACTATACCTGCACCTGCAAGAATAGAGGTTACTGCTTTATCTAACTTAAGCACGCTAAGCGCAGCAAAAATGGAGATACCTATTGCCGATATGTATATGAAGTTGGCAAACAGGTTATTAATGGTCCGCTGATTAGATACTTTATCAATAAGTTTTTTGGCTATTCGCTTTAGTGCTTTGCTGATGTATATACCTAGCACAAGTATTAAGGCAGCCAATAGTAAGTTGGGAAGCAGGTCTACCAGCTCTTGACCCCACTGGGATAACTTCTCTGTTATGATCTTTCTGAACTTATTGATATTCATGTATGCCTATATAAACAATGGAACGACAGGTAATGTTGTATTAACGACTCTTCTTACTGGAGCGGTAACTTTTGTGCCCGCTACTTATTGGTGGTTTATGACAACTTTGTAGTACAAGGGCTAACATCAAACATAAAGATGTAATGAATGCGATTCTTTTCATGCTTTGTAATGTTTTGTATGCTTACTACTAAAAGTAATAAAGTTATAAGAGAAATGAGGAAAGTATTGTAGCAATAGTTGATATATTTAAGTAATTGAAGAAAGTTGCCTACATATCGTTATCTGTGCT
Source organism: uncultured Flavipsychrobacter sp. (assembly GCA_964585115.1). GTDB lineage: Bacteria > Bacteroidota > Bacteroidia > Chitinophagales > Chitinophagaceae > UBA5543. Next base: position 11,314 of record CAZPDA010000031.1, on the reverse strand, counting down.
AGTGTTGTGGTTGTTAGCCGCACAAGGGTGCATGAAGTTTCGCATATCTGATAAAAAGGCAAAGAGAAAGTTTGAAGAGGCAGGAGTAACGCTATCGGTAAATACTATCTCCGTAAATGGTCGAAATCTGCACTATGCACAAACAGGTAATGATGATAAGCCGACTATTGTTTTCTTACATGGTTCGCCCGGAGCGTGGAACGCGTTTATAAAGTATATGCAAGATAAGGACCTGCTTAAACGTTTTCGCATGGTTAGTGTCGACCGACCTGGTTTTGGATATAGTGATTATGGAGATGCTACTGACCTTCTAACACAGACAGACCTAATAGCTGTACTGCTTAAGAGATTGGATAATAATAAGCCTGTATATCTTGTAGGGCATTCACTCGGTGGTCCACTCTGTGTGTTATTGGCTGCAGAGTATCCTGAATATGTAGATGGTGTAGTATTATTGGCTGCAAGCGTAGACCCCAATGAAGAAAAGCCTGAAAAATGGAGACCCTTAATGAAAGTATTTCCACTAAAGTACTTTCTACCAGGAGCATTCAGACCTAGTAATATAGAGCTGCTTGCCTTTAAGCAAGATGTGCTATTAATGGAAGATGCCTTGCAGCAGGTCAGAGCCCCCGTTATAATAGTACATGGCAAAAAGGACGGTATGGTTCCTCCTGAAAATGCAGCATACGCATCAAAATATCTGAAAAATGCGGAAGTAGAGAAGGTAATACTACCGAGTGCAAATCATTTTATACCATGGACAAAGTATGACACGGTAAAAAAAACACTAATATCTTTATTGCACTAGTCTTTATTCTGTTATATATTGTACAGTTTACATGTAACTGAAAATAAATACGACGATTTTGCCAAATATTTCTACACGAATATCTAATATGATAAAGTACACCAAAAACTGGCCCAAGTATTTGATGTACAAGTTCTTCACTAATAGAGAGAAGCCTTTTGTGTTTGAGACAAGAGCAGGAAATGTAGCTGTGCCGCCGCGTGTAATGCATACGTATAAAGAGGTTTTTTTTAGGGCTGCATATTTCCATGGTATTCCTGATCATGTTTTTTCAGACGACCATATAGTTGTGATAGATGTAGGCGCAAATGTGGGGTTCTTTTCCCTTTTCGCGCTACAAAGGTTCGAACATGTGAATGTCTATGCCTTTGAGCCAATGCCTAAGAACTTCAAACAGCTAAAGACCTACTATGACAGGCTGGATAAGGAAAATTGGAACATTGAGAATAAAGCCGTTTCGGGTAAAGAAGGTAAGATAACACTCCATTATGATGCTTCTGATAGCTTTACTACCACAGCTAGTGTACACGCTAGTGACAGAGAGCCTGATACGGCAGTGGTAGAAGCCGTTACGCTACAGAATATTGTAGATAAACATGGTTTAGATAAAATAGACTTACTGAAGCTGGATTGTGAAGGCTCAGAGTATGGTATCCTATACAATACTAGTGACGAGCTACTCAAAAAAGTAAGGTCGTTGACTATGGAGACACACCCGGGAGATAGGGAGAACGAAAGCCATGAGGCAATGATCTCATTCTTAGAGTCTAAGGGGTATACTGTTAATAATGACGACCCTCCGATGCTAACTGCTTGGAGAGAGAATTGATCCACTACTTATCCACAGCTCTGAAACTTGATTTCTGATTTGACTGATTCCTTGTTACTTTTGACATTGTAAGAAGATGGCAGAGCAATATATCGTATCGGCAAGGAAATACCGCCCGCAGACCTTTGACACGGTTGTGGGGCAAAAGCATATCACAACTACACTTAAGAATGCGATCAAGAACAATCACTTAGCGCATGCTTATCTGTTCTGTGGTCCGCGTGGTGTAGGTAAGACCACTTGTGCACGTATATTGGCAAAAACTATCAACTGTGAGTCGCCTACTGAAGATATGGAGGCTTGCGGTACTTGTAATACCTGTAAGAGCTTTGCAGACCATACCTCGTTCAACATTTTTGAGCTGGATGCTGCAAGTAACAACTCTGTTGATGACATTAGAGAACTGGTCAGTCAGGTACGTTTTGCACCACAGTCAGGTAAATACAAGATATATATCATAGATGAGGTACACATGCTTAGTGCCTCAGCTTTCAACGCCTTTCTTAAAACACTGGAGGAGCCGCCTCCATACGCAATATTCATACTGGCTACTACAGAGAAGCATAAGATACTGCCAACAATATTGAGCCGTTGTCAGATATTTGACTTCAAGCGTATTGTAAGTGAAGATATCACCGAGCACCTGCATTCTATTGCTACTAAGGAGAGTGTTGTAGCTCAGGAAGCTGCGTTGCACGTTATCGCTCAAAAGAGTGAGGGCTGTATGCGTGACGCCTTGAGTATGTTCGACCGTATTGTAAGCTTTACCAATGGTATGCTTACCTACAATAGTACGATGGAGCATCTGAACCTGTTAGATGCCGATTTCTACTTCAAAATAACAGATATGATACTGGCACAAGATGTTAGTGGAGTACTGTTAGAGCTGGATGGTGCGTTAGAGCGTGGTTTTGAAGGGAATGTGATATTGGAAGGTATGGCAGAGCACTTCCGCAATCTGTTGTTGTGCAAAGATGCACGTATGGCTAAGTTGTTAGATGTTCCGAGTGAGCATAAGCCTGTGTATCACGAAAAAGCAGGACAAGCGCCACCATCATTCATCATATCGTCTCTGAATGTAGTGAACGATGCTGAGCTGAACTATAAGAATGCTAATAATAAGAGACTACATGTAGAGATGGCCTTGATAAGGCTCTGCTACGTACTACAAACTACTCAAGAGGTAGGCGAAAAAAAAAACAGTAGTAGTGTAGCTATCCCAAGTGCAGCACCTAAGCAAACATCTCCTTCTGTTAGTAATACTACGGCTCAGCCAAGTCCTCAACCTGCTGTAAAGCCTGAACCTCAGGTAGAAGAGAAAGTAGAAGAACAAAAAGAGGTTTATCAAGGAGCTCCTGCTCCTCAGCAAGAGCCTGCACAGCAAGCGGTTCAATCTGTAGCTCCTAAGCCAACGGCTCAGAGTATGCCAGCACCAAGCAAGCCTAAACAGGGTATAGGTAAGGCGCGACGTATACGTAAAGATCTGATGGATGAGATCGATAACGAGATCAACAACGCAGCCAACTATGTAGCAGAAGAAGCAAAAGAGCTAACGCAAGCTTGGGTTGATGAGCTATTTGCTACCTATACACAGCAAGCTAAGGATGGTAATAAAAGCATGTTGTACGCGCAGTTGCTATTGATGGCTCCTGAAGTAAAGCCACCGGATGAAATCTGTATCGTAGTACCTACAGACTTGACAAATACCTATGCGCTCAATGAAAGAGACCCTTTATTAGAGTTCTTTAGAGAGAAAACAGGGTTGCTTATCCGTATCACTACAGAGATACGCCTTGATGAGAACATCGAAGAAAAACAGCAGAAAAAAGTATTGAGTAAGAATGAGGTATTAGAGGCTATGGTAAGAAAGAACCCTAACCTCGGTAAGCTCATCAGCAACTTGAACCTGCACATTGACTTTTAGTGTTCCTGTAGTTCTTGTTCATTCACCTCCCATTCGGTGATCTTATTACCTTTTATATCAAAATAGTCTACATGAAAAGTACGCTTTCTACGAGGGCCGCTTACGGTTATTTTAGAAAAGTTTCTCTTCTTCAGCACTAATGTGTTGGGTACACGAGTAGGTATGTTTTTTTCTTCATCTACCAGTCCGTATACTTTAGACGTCATAGGTGAGCAGGTTACGTCATATAGCGTATAGTGGTCTTTCCTGTCTAGTTTTATCACCTCACTACGATGCCTGTCTCCTGTCAAGAATATCACACCTTCTATTTTCTCGTCGGTAATGAAGTCTATTAGCTCTTGCCATTCGGTAGGGAAGTGGTATAAGCAGTCGAAAGGAGAATAGGTATTCAAAACTTGGCTACCTGTAGCTATTACCTTAAAGGCTGCTTTGTGATTCTCCAATAGTGCAGTTTTAAGCCAATCCATTTGTAGCTTGCCATACATCACTTTGTTGGGGTTAGGCATACCGTCAATACTGTCTGCCATGTCATCAGCACTACGCCAAGTACGGTCGTCTAGTAAAAAGAAGGCCACATCATTATGTAAGAAACTAGTAAATATGCCCTTACCATCTATGCCGTAGCTAGGGTTAGCCCAGTAGTTCATAAATACATCACGGCTGGCATCTTTGTATATATATCCTGCCCCCGCATCGTTAGGTCCATAATCGTGGTCATCCCATATGGCATAGTGAGGCATAGCTTGTAGCAGAGGTTGCATCACCTCACGGCTGCGCACATAGTGTGCACGATACCCAAGTCCCCATTTACTATAATGGTCCGTTCTTCTGGTATACCAATTATCACCAAGCCATAGCATAAAGTCAGCAGGCTCACTAGCCATAGATAGGAAAATAGTAGAGTCCCCTCCATACCTTTTATCACCGCTATCATATTTAGGGTCATTCATATAAGAGCAAGAACCCGTAAGAAAACTAAAGTCTTCAGGCTTATTCCATGGCCACAATGACTGAGTTTTGAATGTACCTTCTTTTGCTTGCTTCTTCCCATTTGCGGATGCCACTACTTGAAACTTATATCTTGTTCCAGCCTCTAGCCCTGTTACTGAAAAGTGAGCCGTATTGAACTCTTTGTTCAAGTCGCCGCTATATAATATTGAACGAGCATGTTCAGGACTTGTATTTTCTTGCCAATAGGTTAAATATAGTTTATCAACCTCGGTCTTTACCTCTACCCAAATATTACTGGTGCTTAGTTCCGTATATCCGACCATTGGCCCTGAAACGAAGTGTGACTGGGCATTTGAGGCATTTATGAACGCGATTGAAATAAGGAAAGTTAATATATACTTCATAGTGGCTATGTTAGTATTGTGAAATTATACAGCAATAGACAAAATAACACCTTTGATGTGGTTAATTTAGCATGAAATAAAAGGCGGAATTGATTACTTTTGACATCTAAATTTGTAAACACGTAAGTATTTATGGCTGAAGCGATACGTATGCCTTTGCTGAGTGATACGATGACGGAGGGAGTGATAGCAGAGTGGCATAAAAAAGTTGGCGATAAGGTAAAGAGCGATGATGTAATTGCTGATGTGGAAACCGACAAGGCTACCATGGAGGTGATGCCTTATGTTGATGGTACTCTTTTGTACATAGGCGTACAAAAAGGAGAAGCTGCTAAGGTTAATGGTATCATTGCGATAATCGGTAAAGAAGGCGAAGATTACCAAAGCATATTGGATGCGGAAGGAAGCTCTGATGATAGTAGTGAAGAAGAAGAAACTACTAAAGAAGAACAACCTGCTGCTGAAGAAAAGAAAGAAGAGAAACCTAAGAAGAGGTCTAAACCAAAGTCTGGTGATGCTACCGTAGTGCGTATGCCACTATTGAGCGATACCATGACCGAAGGTAAGATAGTAGCTTGGCATAAGAATGTAGGTGATAAAGTGAAGAGTGATGATGTGCTTGCTGATGTAGAGACCGATAAGGCTACTATGGAGGTAATGCCTTATGCTGACGGTACGTTACTACACATAGGTGTTCCTGAAGGGGAAGCTGCTAAGGTCAACGACATTATAGCGATAGTAGGTAAAGAAGGTACAGATATAGAACCATACTTGGAAGAAGAAGATGAGGTACAGGAAAGTGGTTCTTCAGACGAGACTACAGAAGCTACATCTGATAGTAAAGATACCAAGGAGTCAGCTCCTGCTAAGCAATCTGCTAAGCCTGCAGAAAGCACAGGGTCTAATACAGATGAAGAAGGTAGAGTTAAAGCTTCTCCTCTAGCTAAGAAGCTAGCTGCTGAAAAGGGAATTGACCTTGCTCAAGTATCTGGTACTGGAGATAATGGTCGTATCATTAAGCGTGATATTGAGAACTATAAGCCACAGGCCGCATCTGCTAGTCCTGCCGCTGCTGCATCATCTGCAGTTGCGTTAGGTGAGGAAAGCCATACTGATGTTGGTATCTCTCAAATGCGTAAAGTTATTGCTAAGCGTCTTGCAGAAAGTAAGTTCACTGCTCCGCATTTCTATCTACGCATGACGGTCAAGATGGATAACGCCATCGCTTCTCGTAAAGCAATTAATGAAGTATCTCCTGTTAAGGTTTCATTCAACGATCTGATAATCAAAGCATCTGCAATGGCATTACGCCAGCATCCTGATGTGAATAGTAGCTGGTTGGGCGATAAGATCCGTCAGAATCATCACATACATATAGGTACTGCGGTAGCTATAGACGACGGCCTGATCGTTCCTGTTGTGAAGTTTGCAGATCAGAAGTCACTTTCTCAAATAGCTGCTGAAGCTAAAGAACTTGCAGGTAAGGCTAGAGACAGAAAGCTTCAACCTCAAGAGTTCTCTGGTAATACGTTCTCTATATCCAACCTTGGTATGATGGGTATAGATGAGTTTACGGCAATTATCAACCCGCCAGATAGCTGTATACTTGCTGTGGGTAACATAGTGCCTACACCTGTAGTAGAGGATGGGAAGATAGTAGTTCGTCAGTTGATGCAATTGACACTTAGTTGCGACCATAGAGTAGTAGATGGTGCTGTAGGGTCTAAGTTCTTACAGACACTTAAGGCTCACTTAGAGAATCCGGTAACAATGTTGGTATAAGTTGTGCCACTTTGCTTAAAATATCAAAAGCCTCCCAATGGGAGGCTTTTTTAGTGATAGTCAGTTGTTGTCTTTTTAGATTACTGTTTAAGAACCTTAACAGATTGTTGTGCTCCATCTTTACTTAGACGAATAATGTATAGACCTGCTTTCCAAGTTGAAGTATTAAGTTGAGTAGAAGCAGAACCGTTAACGTATACTTCTTCATTAGCTACAACTTGTCCCGCTATATTATATACCGTTAGCTGGTAAGTGCCGTTTTGTGCATTTTTTAGGTCAACATTTAGTGTACTGTGTACAGGGTTAGGGTATGTACTAACCTCTATACCTCCTGCAATAGTACCTACAGAAGTATTCTTTTCAGTAAGTGTTAGGTTACTAGTGCTAAACATATCGTTAGCATCAGCAGCACCATTGCCGTTTACAGAGTTCACTGCTAGGTCAACTGTTACATCACCTGTTCCTGCAGATGGTGCTTGCCAGTCAAATGTAGCTGTAAACATACCGCCGGCTGCAGCTATTGGGCTAGAGTGCTCCACTACTGATACGCCACCGCTAACTAGCTGTACTTTAGAACCACTTGAAGGATTAGAGAAAGTACCTGCTTGCATAGTGCTGGCATCTACAAATCTTGTCATGTAGCCAAATCTAACAGCAGAAGCACTATTACCTGTAACAGTTACTTCGTAGTCAACACCAGCCTCATATTCGGTAACAGTAGTACCACTGGATTTTTCTTTAACTACTATTGTAGATGTAACGGCTGTTGAAGCTGCTCCATGGCAACCGGCTCCGCTACAGCCATCTTTGGCTTTTGCATGCCCTTGCAGTGAGGCTCCTGCTCCGTTACTAGATAATGACAGGTATAAAAAACCTGCAACAGCTGTAAAAAGTAAAATTGATTTTTTCATAAGCATTTTGGTTGAATCGTTATTGTCCTATTTATAAATTTAACTACTATATATAAATATTGACATTTAAATTACAATTAAAATTATGATTTTGTCAATACCTAACAGTTATGAATTTGATGCTTTTACTTATAAATATCCAGGACTGATTGCTGTAATGCCCCCGGAGTCATACCTGTCTTGGATCTCACAAAAGCATTGAAGTTGCCTTGAGAGTCAAAATTCAATTCATATGCTATTTCTTTAAAGCTATATTCGTTCAGCAATAATAATCGCCTGATCTCAAGTATCAATTCTTCATGTATTAGTTCTAAAGCCGTCTTGCCTAGGTTGTTCTTACATGCTTCATTTATCTTATCTGCACTACAGCCCATTATAGCACTGTATTCTGATACCTTCTTTTTATTATGTATATGATGTGTTATTAATGATAGGTACTCGTCCACTATATGCACATCTTTTCCATTGTTCAGGTTAGCTGCACTTAGTTCTGCTATAGTTAGTAGAATTATTTGCAGGTAACTATATGCTTTCTGGTTAGCATATTGAGTAGGAGTGTTGCATTTAATAATATCCTTGATCTTATTAGCTGTATTGTATATTTCTTCAAATATTTGACTGCTGCAATGAATAAATCCTCCATGTAGGTATAAATGGTAATGTTTTATAGGTTGTATATACTCGAAAAGGTCTTTTTTAAACTGTATCAATGTCCCTTGTGCAGTTTCTCTATTCATTAGATGCACTTGACCCGGGTAGATCATATAGAGCTCTTCTTTACCAATATTATAAGACTCAAAATCAATGATCTGTTTGCCGTTACCTTTATTTATAACTATAAGTTCAAAGTAGTCGTGCCGATGCAATGCTTTGTAATCGTACGGATTATTATAGTCAATAGACTCTACAACCAAGAGCTGGTTGGGGTTGGGCAATACTACATGATCTATATTAATGGTGTCCATCTATCTGAAAATAGGAATTTGTAATGAGTATTAATTTGATAGAGTGGTTGCTATGGGTTATAGACGGCTGTTGATTGTCAATGGTTTGTATAAACATAAAAAAAGAGATGTCGATAGACATCTCTTTTTTTATGTTATGGAATAAGACCTTATAGCTTACTACCTGATTTTAGTATACCCTTTAGGTCACTTTTAGTAGAGTTACTGCTACCACTACTTTTCTTATTACTTGATCCTGAAGAGCTGTTACTCTTATAAGTACTGCCCGATGTAGTTTGCGAGCTTTTAGGTTTAGTAGAAGTTGTTGTAGTAGAACTATAGCTTCTTTTTTCTCCTGACTGCAAACCCGTAGATGAGGAGCTACTGCTAGAAGATGAAGAAGATAGCTTTGATGACTTATCATCAAGCTTCTTTAGGTCACTTTTAAGGCTTTGGGCATTAGCACCTACTGTAAATACCAAAGCTATAGCGGTTAAAAGCAAAAATCTCATTGTTAGTAAAGTTTAGATGCTAAAAATAACAAAAAAGTGCTACCAAATATGGTGCACTTTCTGAATGATTTCATAAAACTAAGTGTATTTAACCTTAGTCTTATAGCTAGATGGCTTATTTAGCTAAGAAGTCTTTTACCTTATCCTTGTGGATAATAGATTCTTTAAAAGTGTAAGCGCCTGATTTAGGACTGCGTACAGTTTTTATCACTTTAGTGAAGTTCTTAGCGTCCAAATCTTTCGCACCATCCTTCTTGATCGCCGTTTTTGCAGCTTTTGCCATGATAAAATGCTTTTATGATTATTTGATCTCTTTATGAATTGTATACTTCTTCATTATAGGGTTGTACTTCTTCAACTCTATACGCTCAGGAGTATTTTTCTTGTTCTTAGTAGTTATATAACGGCTTGTACCGGCAAGACCTGTGTCTTTATGCTCAGTGCACTCCAGTATAACCTGAACGCGATTTCCTTTTTTAGCCATTTTTATTGCTGTTTATATAGATAAACTGAATATTATTATATTTTTTCTCCTTGTGCGCGCAATTGCTTCACAGTTGCGTACAATCCGTTTTTGTTGATGGTACGGATAGCATCAGTTGTAAGCTTCAAAGTAATCCACTTATCCTCTTCGGCTAAGTAGAAGCGCTTAGTTTGCAAATTAGGCAAAAAGCGACGCTTAGCCTTCTTGTTAGAGAACGATACCTTATGACCAGTTATTGGTTTTTTACCAGTTACCTGACAAACACGTGCCATTGTTATTAGATTTTTTTAGGACTGCAAAGGTCTCTTTTTTTTACGTAATGACAAAATAAATTTGATAAAAAATTTGCATTAAGCCAGTTTCGGCTTCAATAATGAGCTAAGGTCATCTAAACCAGGAGTAGTTTCACTTATAAAACCTTCTCCATGCATAGTACCTATACGCTTGCCAAACATTGAAGATCTGTACTTTATGCCATTCAAGAAGCCTTCTGTGGCGATATAAGTGATGGGCTCGTCAGAGTTAGGGTCATGAAACTGACTTTTATAGCATTTCACTGCCTCCATCTTCGTATCCATAGTGTCTGTCACATCTACTATAAAGGTAGGTTCTATATATCTATCTTGTATCATATGATACACTCTTGATGGTCTCCAAGCCTCTTGAGCAGTGCCATCTTCATTTTTAGTTTCTATTTTTCTCAACCCTGCCAAAAAACAAGCATCTGCTATGAGCCTCGATGCTCTACCATGGTCCGGGTGGCGGTCTGTAGGTGCATTAGCTATCACTATATCCGGCTGATACTTACGTATGTAGGTGATTAGTTTTAGCTGATGCTCTTTATCATTTCTAAAGAAGCCATCTGCCATACCTGCATTTTCTCTTACAGTTATTCCCATCACCTCAGCAGCGTCTTGCGCTTCTTGTAACCTTAGCTCAGGAGTACCACGTGTTCCCAGCTCTCCCTGTGTCAGGTCTACTATTCCTACTTTTTGTCCTTTGTTAGCATGTTTTATCAGTGTGCCTGCGCAGCCTAGCTCTATATCATCGGGGTGTACTGCTATGGCAAGTATATCTAGCTTTTGCATGGCGCAAAGATAATGTATGTACAGGGGTAGTGGGAGATGAATGTATAAGTAATATCAATTATTACTTAGTGTTATGTGCCTGTAGGCCAGACTGGTATTTCTTTTTGTACTGCTGGTACATATAGTCGAAGTAGCGGTTAGCTTCCAACTCTCGTACTATTTCCTCTATTTCTTTGTCCTCACCATATGGGTCGTATTCCCTCTTCAGGTTATGTGTAAAGATGGTAGCTACAGATTGTATCACTACGGCAGAGAAGCCTCCTTTAAGTTCTTTAATGATATGGTAGCAGCTTTTACCTGTCTGACGATCAATGAGTTTTACCAATAGATGTCCTTGGGATATGGTCATATTAGTTAGCTCTCCTTTGAATCGCTTTTTTAGTTCATCTTCAACGGTCTTAAGATATTCTTTTCTTTGTTTTTTATGGTCGCCAATAGCTATTAGGGTAGAGTCTACATCTTTTAATACGTCGGCTGCGATTACTGCATATGGGTATACCTTATATATGTTATGTCTTAACTTGTTGTAGCGTCTGCGCTTACGCGCCATCTTTCGGGATAGCTTACCTTCTACATACACATAGTCCATATATACCATGGCAAAGGTGTCTTGACCAACAACGACACCTCCCAGCATTATGGTATCATTATTGCTTACCTGTGCGTGAGTATTACTA
>CAZPDA010000030.1:0-19766 GCA_964585115.1 uncultured Flavipsychrobacter sp. | reverse complement strand
ACTTACTACCTAAAGTAAAGACCAAACTTGGAATAAAATAGTATTAACTTATACTAATAGAAAAGGGATAGCATTGCTATCCCTTTTCTTATTTAAAGAAGTTTTCTTTTTATTCTTCATGTGCTTTGCCAAAAAGCTTTTCTCCTGCTTTTATAGGTATGCTTAGCCTATTCTCTGTAGGAGGAATAGGACAGGAATAACCATCTGCATAAGCACAATATGGATTATAGCACTTGTTAAAGTCCAATACTATTTTCCCATTATTAACATCTCTTTGAGACAGGTCTAAATAGCGTCCACCTCCATATGTTTCTGTATAAGATGTACCATCTGTAAATGGTACAAATAAGTGGTCGGCATATTCTTTTTGCTTTATCAGCTTTTGGCTTTGATATACAGATAGCTGAGCTGTAGTGTCATGCACTTTGAAGGTCAATATGCCGTATTTTCTGTATGTTTTGGTGACGCCGCTATATGTAGGTAGCTCAAAAGGTTCTTCATCTGGAGTAAGCTCAAGAGTAGCAGTTATCCTATAGCTTTCATCAGGCGCAAAAAAGCGTAGATAAGCAGTGTCTTCTGCTTTAAGTGGACTATGGTCTTCAGTTACGAATTCTTGTTTGTACTTAGCTCTGTGTTCTAAAATAGAGTCATTATAAGACTGAGCTTGTGTGCAAGCAGATAAGGTACTTATAATGAGTAATGACGGAATGATTCTTTTCATATTGGTCAATTTAAAAAGCCCCGTGCTATCGGGGCTTTTAGTATTATTTTTATTCTTCTTCCTCTTCTTTCTTTTCTGTTTTTTCAGGTCTCATCTGTGGAAATAGTAGTACATCTTGTATCGATGATTCTCCTGTTAGCATCATTGCTAATCTGTCTATGCCAAACCCAATACCTGATGTAGGAGGCATGCCATATTCCAATGCTCTTAAGAAATCATGGTCTATAAACATTGCTTCGTCATCACCACGCTCCATCAGCTTCAGTTGCTCTTCAAAGCGCTCTCTTTGGTCTATCGGGTCGTTAAGCTCAGTATATGCATTCGCTATCTCTTTACCGTTAACTAGTAGCTCAAAGCGTTCTACTAAGCCTTTCTTCTCTCTATGCTTTTTAGTAAGCGGGCTCATCTCAATAGGGTAGTCTATAATGAATGTTGGCTGTATGTAGTGATGCTCACATTTTTCGCCAAATAGTTCATCTATTAGTTTACCTCTACCCATAGATGGGTCTATGTCTACTTTCAGTTGCTTACATACGTCTCTTATGCCATCTTCATCCATCTCACTAATGTCAATGCCTGTATGCTCTTTAATGGCATCGTATATACTAACACGTGCATATGGTGCTTTAAAGTCAACTACATTATCGCCTATTGTTGCTGTAGTAACACCATTGGTAGCAATCGCTGTTTTCTCAAGCATTTGCTCTGTGGTCTCCATCATCCAGTAGTAGTCTTTATATGCTACGTAGAACTCCAGTACCGTAAATTCAGGGTTGTGGGTACGGTCCATACCCTCATTACGGAAGTTTCTACTGAACTCATATACCCAATCAAAACCACCAACTATCAAACGCTTTAGGTATAGCTCATTAGCAATACGTAGATATAAAGGCATATCCAGCGCATTGTGGTGGGTGATGAATGGCCTTGCTGCAGCACCGCCCGGTATATTCTGTAGTACAGGTGTGTCTACTTCAAGTGCTCCGTGCTCGTTCAAGTATTCACGGATGGCATTCTTCATTTTAGTGATCTTAGCGAACGTGCTGCGTACGTTCGGGTTCACTATCAGGTCTGCATAACGCTGACGGTATTTGAACTCAAGATCAGTTACCGCATCATATACCTCACCGTCTTTTTCTTTAACGATAGGTAGTGGACGAAGTGATTTTGTAAGTAGTGTGAACTCTTCAACATGTATAGATGGTTCACCAGTTTTAGTAGTGAACATATATCCTTTTACACCTACTATATCACCTATATCCAATAGCTTTTTCCATACGCGGTTATACATGGTCTTATCCTCATCCGGACAGATATCATCTCTACGGATATATATTTGTATACGGTCGGTACTATCTTGCAATACAGCAAAGTTAGCCTTACCCATATCACGCACACTCATTATACGACCGGCAAATGAAACCTGTTTAAAGTCGTCCTTATTGTCTTCATTATATTTTTCTTTTAGCTCTTTTGCCGTATGTGTTATTTCATACAATGGAGCAGGGTATGCATCGATACCCAGTTCTTGTAGTTCTTTTAGTTTCTCTCTACGTAAAACTTCTTGTTCGCTAAGTGTTGCTTGCATATATTTTATATGTATAACGCTAAAAATGTGTGCAAAAATAATAAGTTAACGTCCAACTGCCTAAATAGTTTCTATAAAGCTGAACTATTGCATATATAGTTTGTAGATAGTGCCATTATCACCCGCTACTATTAGGCTCCCATCTGGTGCTAGTGTAATGCTTCTTAAGGCACTATTAGTAAAGTCCTTGTATTTAGACCACTTCTTGCCACCATCCGTTGTGCGAACGACCAGCCCACCTTCTCCTACAGCCCAGCCATTTTGTCTATCTATAAAGTAGATGTCTAGTAATTTATATTTAGGTTGGGTAATGCTGTTCCCATTCCTTAGTTTTTCCCAGTTACTACCTCCGTCAGTAGTATGGAGTATACTGCCTGCTATACCACATACCCATATCTCATTTTCGTCAGCCATATACATAGCTGTGAAGTTGTCGTTTACTGCATCTTGTATGGTCCATGTGTTACCACCATCTGTTGTCTTCTGTATAACACCATAACCACATACATAAGCAGTTGTACTGTTTGCTACGACTATATCATTCAGCTCATATGTTAGAGAATCCCATTTTTTAATATTTAGGTTCTCATCTACCTGAAATATATATCCGTACTTGAAACTTACCCCTCCGATTATCAATCCGTTGTTATTGCTGAAGTAGCTAATGTCTTTCAACTCTTTCCATATGGCTAATTGGGTGAATTGCCATGTAGTGTCGTTATCACTTGTTAATATCTTACCATCATAGCCTACAGCATAGGTCTTACCATTGCCAGCTTTAGAAATACCATATATGCCTTTGCCTGCATTAGGGTAGTTATTTTCCTCCCAAGTATTTCCACCATCGTTCGTCTTTAGTATTGTGGCCCTTTGAAAACGATCGCCTCCTACTATGTATCCTTCATTATTATTAATAAATAATACTTCATTCAATCTATCACCTGTATGACTTTCTATTTTTTCAACTCTTTGCCACTTCAGTTTCCCTTTTTTACATGCTGATATACAGGTAAGTATGAATAGCGGTATTATAAGTCTTATTAAGTTTCTCATTGTTGGTTGTGTGGATATGCAATATAATAGAAAACCGCTTTAAGCCATATTTAACATTTGTGTATTGTAAACTTTTGTTTACTTTGTGTAAAGTTTATTTTACTTAATGTAAAATTTATAAGTCATGAAAAGTTTGTTGATACCACATGGTTTTAGAAAAATAGGGTTAATTCTATTACCCTTCGCCGTATTGTTATTGGTTGCCGTATTCATGAATGAATACTCAATACCGTTTCTTAACTACGATACCCCGACAATTAAGTCAAACTCTATTGATATAAGAAATCATGACCTGACAGATGAGCTCGCTATCTTATTGTGTTTCACTAGTCTGTTTATGATCGCTTTTTCAAAAGAGCGTCGAGAAGATGAGTATTTGTTGAAGGTGAGACTGAGAGCGTTGCAGATAAGTGTTTATATAAATTACTTAGTACTTGCTGTGAGCATACTCGCAGTTTATGGTTTGGGTTTTCTATATGTACTGTATGGCAACCTTTTTACCATACTTATAATTTTTATAGCAGTGTATTATTATGAGGTGCATTTCAAGAATAGGTTTGTAAAGGAGGGGCAGTATGAGAAATAGTATAAAGGTAGAACGAGCTAAAAGGGACATAACTCAAGCGCAGCTTGCGAATGCAATACAGGTATCCCGACAAACCATAAATGCTATGGAAAAAGGAAAGTATGTACCATCTACAGTACTAGCCTTGAAGATAGCTAAGTACTTTGAGGCAAGAGTTGAAGATATATTTGAACTGGAAGAAGGAGATTAACTCATTGCATCTGCTACTAGCTTAGTATCAGTATATTGAGTGAAACGTACCACTTTACCGTTATTTAATGTGTAGCGGTGTATAAATTCAGCTTTCATTGAACGCTGTGTACTATTGAAAGTGCCTTGATAATAGCCAATAGCAAATACATCACTTTCAGCCTCTATAAACTCATTAATATGAGCGCCCCATCCGGTCCAATGTTCTTTGAAACCTGAAAATACGTTTTTGAAAATATCATCAGCACCGATGTAGTGTCCACCATTGGGGAAACCGTCCATTTGTTTCCACTCGATATTATCATCAAAGATATTCCTGATCGCATCAGTATTTCCTTTAGCAAAATAGTTGTATAGGCGTTTAATAATATCAAGATTGTTCATACTGTTATCTTTCTCCGAAATTAGTATGGTCAACCTTACTATATTATCCCTATTGTTGATGGCTATATAGATTGTCTAAGTTCCAATAGTACTACATTCTCTATATGATGTGTATGAGGGAACATATCCACAGGTTGGATCTTAGTTACTTTATATGCTTCATCAATTAGTTGCAGGTCTCTTGCTTGTGTGGCAGGGTTGCAACTAACGTATACCACTTTTGGTGCACGCATTTTCAATAGCTGCTGAACCAACTTCTCATGCATACCTGCACGTGGAGGGTCCGTAATGATAACATCAGGCTTGCCATGCTCTTCAAAGAATTCATCCGTACAGATATTAGACACATCTCCCGCATAGAATTGGCAATGAGACAAGTTATTCATTGCCGCATTTTCTTTAGCGTCTTCTATTGCGTCCTCTATTACTTCTATACCTATTATCTTCTTAGCTCCTTTAGAGCAAAATATACCTATGCTACCAGTTCCACAGTATAGGTCATACAGTACTTCTTCTCCTGTTAATCCCGCAAACTCACGAGTGATCTTATAAAGGTTCTCTGCTTGGTAGGTGTTGGTCTGGAAGAAAGATTTAGGAGATATTTTAAACCTGAATTCTTCAAGCGTTTCTTCAATATGCTTTTTGCCGTAATAGTGATGCACATCCAAGTCGCTGATGCTATCGTTGAACTTAGGGTTTATCGTATAGTACAAAGACGTTAAGCCGTCTATATGCTCAACAAGGTGATCAAGCATCTTAACTCTTTCTACCTCATCTTCGTTGTTTAACACCAAATTGATCAACACTTCTCCTGTTCTCGCTACTCGGATGATAATATTCCTTAACCAACCGGTATGCGCTCTTTGGTCGTAATAGGGCATACCCTCGGTATACTCATGCAGTACTGTAAGTAGCTGATTAGTTGGCTCGTTCTGCAGGTAGCATTGGTTAATGTCTACCACCTTGTCGAAAAAGCCTGGTGCGTGGAATCCTAATGCTGGTTCTACAGGTAGCTTTTCATCTCCTGCTGCTTGTATCTCTTCTGTAGTACGGTATCTGTGTGAGCAGAACGTGAACTCTAATTTGTTTCTATAAAATTGCTGCTTGGGGCTGCCTAGTATCGGCAATATCTCAGGCAGTTCAATATGGCCTATTCTGGTAAGTTGATCGGTTACCTGTTGTTGTTTGTATATTAATTGCTGCTCATAAGGTAGCATCTGCCATTTGCAACCGCCACATATTCCGAAATGCTCGCAAAAAGCATCAACACGATCTTCTGAAGGCTTAACAAGGTCTAGTACCTTACCTTCTGCCCAGCTTTTCTTATTCTTTACCACGCGTACATTTACTATGTCTCCGGGTACTGCTCCCGGTACGAATAATACTTTCCCATCCTCAAGCTGCGCTATACTTTTCCCTTCTGCAGCATAGCTACTTATTTTGACATCTTGCAATTCAGGCTTCTTTCTTCTGGCCAAGTGTATGTTAGTATTTAGTTAAAGAAAGGGCAAAACTACAACTGTTTAGGTACTATATATTGTCTTTAACCTATAATTTTAAGGATCATGGCTCTGGTGAGGGTCATTATCGTTTTAAGGCTTAACTAAATAAATGTAACTTCACGGGCATTATTATGAAAAAACTTTTACTTACACTTACCCTTTTTACTGGTATTACGAGCGCTGCACTAGCCGCAGATGATGGATATAACATCAAGCTGCACATCACAGACAAAGCAAATGCTAAAGTTTATTTGGCTCACTACTATGGTAAAACACTTCCTACTATCTATAAGATGGATTCAGTGACACTTGATGCCAATGGTAAAGGTGTACTGAATACAAATGATAATATAATAGGCGGTATATATATAATGGTGATGGCTGATAATAGCAGCTATTTTGAGTTCTTGCTTAAGAATGGTGATGACTTTTCTATCAAGTCTACTGCTAGTAAGCTACCTGAAGGTGTAGAGTATAAGAACTCCCCTGAGAACGAACGTTTCCTTTCTTATGTAAGCTACCTTAGGGGGGTAGGGGAACAACAACAAAACATTCAGAAAAGCATGTCTGCTGCTAAGACAAAAGCAGATAGCACAGCTGTTTTAGAAAAGTCTAAAAAACTGAATAGAGACTTGATAGCATATCGTAAAGACTATATCAAAAAGTATCCGAATACGCTTCTTTCAAACATATTTGGAGCATTATTAATGCCTGAGGTGCCTGAAGGAAAGCATACTCTAGCTGATGGTACTGAAGACAAGAATTTCTCATTTTACTATTTTAAGAAGCACTATTGGGATAGTTTTGATTTTAGTGATAACCGCTTGATATATACTCCTATATATGATAATAAGTTGGAGTATTTCTTTAAGAATATGGTTATGCAAGTACCGGATAGTATCAATCATGAAGCTGATGAACTACTGGCTAAGGCAAGAGCTGGTGATGAGATCTTCAAATATACGTTGCACTGGTTAGCTAAGTATACTCAGGATAGTAAGATAATGGGTATCGATGCAAGTTTTGTCCATTTAGTAGAGAACTACTATATGAAAGGGGATGCTACATGGCTTAATTCTGGTACTCTACAGAAGTATATAGATAGGGCTAAGAGCATTGCGCCAAATGTAATTGGCAATATAGCTCCTGAAATAAAAATGCAGGATATGGATGGTAATATCCATTCGCTAAATGACTTCAATGCTAAGTATACATTACTAGTATTCTGGTCTCCAGATTGTGGACATTGTCAGGAAGAAATACCTAGAGTAGACTCCGTATATAGAGCTGAATTGAAAAAGAAAGGTGTAAGAGTTATTGCTGTGAATGTAGATAGAGAAGGAGTAGATAAATGGAAGAAGGTAATAAAAGAATCGGGCGGACTTGAAGATTGGCTTCACATATACGACCCTGAAAGAAAGTCGAACTTTAAATCTCAATATGATGTATATGGTACACCACGTATATATTTGCTTGATGAGCGTAAAATAATAATAGGTAAAATGCTGGACTATAAGACCATCAGTACTGTTATAGAAATAGAAGAGGATAAAGCAAAAACATCTAAAAAGTAACGATCTAAATAGAGCATGATGAGAAAGATCTTATTAGGCCTAGTAGCGATACTGCTAACGGCAGGTGCTACCTATGGGCAAGACAAGAAGCATGGGTACAAGCTAAAGGTGAAGTTTGATGATATGACAGACTCTACGGTTTACTTAGTACACTATTTTGGTAAACCATTACCTACTATCTACAAAACTGATTCAGTAAAACTGGATAGCAAGGGCGTAGGAGTAATGGAAAGTGATGAAGAATTGTTAGGTGGTATCTATATGCTGCTTCTATCAGACAGGAAAACCTATTTCGAGTTCTTATTGAAGGATGGTGATCAGTTTACTATCAACGCTAAAGCATCTCAATCTCCTGATGGACTTACCTTCAAAAACTCTCCTGAGAATGATCGTTTTATTGCGTATGTTAAATTCTTAAAAGCCTATGGAAAGAAACACCAAAAGCTTATGGATGAGTTTGGAAATGCTAAAACAACAGAAGATACAGCTAAAATGCGTGACAAGTTCGCTACATTGTCAAAAGAGCTTACAGGTTATAGAACGGACTACTTAAAGAAGTATCCTAATACATTACTGGCAAATATCTTCAATGCACTTAAAGTTCCAGACGTGCCTGAAGGTGACCATAAGCTAGCTGATGGTACAGAAGATAAGGAGTTTGCCTATAGGTATTACAAATCTCACTATTGGGATGATTTCAACTTCTCTGATGACAGGCTGATCAACACACCTGTATTTGATGGAAGACTTGAAGAGTACTTTTCAAAATTAGTTTTACAAAACCCTGACTCAATACAAAAGGAAGGTGACATACTTTTGGCAAAGGCTGAGGGTAGTAAAGAGCTATTCAAGTATACACTATGGTGGCTGACCAGATATACCGAGCAAAGTAAAGTAATGGGTATGGATGCTGCATTTGTTTATTTTGTAGAAAATTATCATATGAAAGGTAAGGCAACATGGTTGAGCCCTGATGATCTTGCTAAATACATAGATAGAGTACAGAAAATAGCACCGAATGTTATTGGAAATATAGCTCCTGAATTAAAAATGCCTGATGTGAATGGAGTAGAGCGTTCATTACATGCAGTAGATGCAAAGTATACTTTATTAATATTTTGGTCTCCTGAATGTGGGCACTGTTTGACTGAGATGCCAATAGTTGATTCCCTATATGAGGCTAAACTGAAAAAAATGGGTGTAAAGATATATGGAGTGCGTACTGATGGTACGGAAGAAAACTGGAAGAAGGTTATTAAAGAAAATGGATTGGATGATTGGATTCAAGTACACGATCCTGAAAGAAAAACAAGATTCCGTTCTGATTATGATATTTATAGCACCCCTGTTATATATTTGCTCGATGAAAAGAAGATCATCAGAGGGAAACGAATGGACCATACCAACATCTTAGATGTAATAGAGATGGTAGAAAAGCAGAATAAACAAGCTAAGGCTAATTAAATAAACTAAATACAAAACGATACACAAAATGCGAAAGCTGGTATTATCATGTTCTCTAGTTGCGATCTCCGTTACAAGCGCATGGACCCAAACCTTATTCACCTACGGCAATAACGAAGTAGATAAAAAAGACTTCGTGAGGATTTACGAGAAGAACAGTATTAATAAGTCTCCTGATTATTCTGAAAAGGCACTTAGAGAGTATTTAGATCTTTATTCTCTATTTCGTATGAAGGTAAAAGAGGCAGAACTGAAAAAGGTAGACACTATGATGTCTATTCAGAGCGAGCTGGATAACTTCCGTAAACAACTTGCAAAGAATTACTTCACTGATGAAAAAGTAAATGAGCAGCTGGTAAAAGAAGCTTATGATAGAATGCAGAAGGATATACGTGT
Organism: uncultured Flavipsychrobacter sp.; assembly: GCA_964585115.1. GTDB lineage: Bacteria > Bacteroidota > Bacteroidia > Chitinophagales > Chitinophagaceae > UBA5543. The sequence goes on along the minus strand of CAZPDA010000030.1, from coordinate 10,309 downwards.
TGCACACATCCTTTTAATGTCATCTCCAATGGCTATGTCTAAAGACACTGTTGCTCCTTACCAAAAGGTAGATAGTATTTACAATGCAGTAACAAAAGGTGGTGCTGATTTTGGTGCTATGGCTAAAAAGTATTCCCAAGATCAAGGTTCTGCAGCAGCAGGTGGTGATATGGGGTATATTACAGCATTACAAACAGTATATGAGTTTGAAAATGCGGCATATAATACCCCTGTAGGCAAAGTGTCTAAACCATTCCGTACACGTTTTGGCTACCATATAGTAAAGGTACTAGACAAAAGAGATGCGATTGGTACTGTGCAAGTACAGCAAATCTTATTGAACACTACTGCTTCTGCGGGTGCTGATGCTGAAAATAAAGCTAAAGCTGAAGTTAAAGCAATCTTCGCTGCATTAAAGAAAGGCACTTCATTTGATGATCTTGTAAATAAGTATTCTGATGATAAGTTCTCAAAGTCTAACAATGGAATATTAGATCCTTTTGGTGTTGGGCAGATGGTGCCTGAGTTTGAAAAAGCTGCTATTTCTCTGAAAAAGCCCGGTGATGTCTACCCTGAAGCGATTAAGACAGATTATGGATATCATATCATTAAGCTAGTGAAAAAAGAGCCTATCAAGCCTTATGATAGCTTGAAAGGTGATTTGGAAAAACGTGTAGCACGTGACTCTAGAGCTGATATAGCCAGAGATGTTTTCTTTGAGAATGTAAAGCAGAAGAATAACTATAAAGAGTATCCTGCAAATGTTGAAGAAATCACTCAGAAGTTATTGCAATTACCTGATACAGGTGTAGATGGTGGAACATTCTCACTGGATGCACTAGGTAAACTAGATAAACCTGTATTTGAAATAAAAGGACAAAAATATTTGCAAAGTGATATGATGGCCTACGCAGTATCTATTACAAGAGGTAAAATAGTAGGTTCTAAACAGCGCTTTATGAGTGATTTGTTCAAGCACTATTCTAGAACGGTTGTTCAGGATGTAGAAGAGCATAATTTGATTGATGGTAATCCTGAGTTCAGAGCGCAAATGCAGGAGTATAGAGATGGTATTATGCTGTTTGAGTTAATGAACAGCAATGTGTGGGGTAAAGCATCAAAAGATACAACAGGGTTGAAGTCATTTTATGAAAATAATAAACAAAACTATAAGTGGGGGGCTGGTTATAGAGGCGTTGTTTATAAGTTCAAGAATGAGACTGCTATGAAGGCTGGTCTTAAGGCAATGAAAAAGAACTCATTTACTGACGAAGATGTAATGAAAGCTGTGAATAATGATAAAATGCCTGATGGTGTTACAATAGAAAGGGGTTACTTTGAGTTTGCAAAAGACAAGAAGTTTAGCCAGTCTGAAATAGTAAAAGGTAAGCCGTCTACAGTTAAGAAAAACGATGATGGTTCTTATTTTGTAGCATTTGCCGAAGATGTTTTTGCTAACGGCACTACCAAAACTCTTGATGAAGCAAGAGGTTATGTTGTAGCCGACTACCAAGACTTTTTAGAGAAAAAATGGAATAAAGAGCTTAGAGCTAAGTATCCTGTTAAGGTAAATGAGAAAGTTTTCAAAGGCTTGACCAAGTAATAGGATGATGAAAAATATATTTAAGCCCCGATATTATCGGGGCTTTTTTATTGTATTTTTAGTAGACATTGATTCAAGTACAATAGATGAAAATATCATTTCACGGAGCAGCTAGAACAGTTACAGGTTCAAAACATCTGATACATGTTAATAACCCAGAAAAGAAAATACTATTGGATTGTGGTATGTTTCAGGGAATGGGTAGAGAAACTATAGAATTGAACTCAAAATGGGGGTTTGAGCCTGAAGAGTTGGATCATGTTATCATCTCTCATGCACATATTGACCATATAGGATTGTTGCCCAAACTAGTAAAGGATGGTTATAAGGGAAAGATATACTGCACTACAGCTACCAGAGGCTTGTTAGAAGTACTATTGAAAGACTCCGCATATATACAGCAGTCAGATGCAAGGCATATCAATAAGATAAGAGACAAGCAGGGACGAGACCATGTGGAGCCTTTGTATGATGAAGCTGATGTCTTTAAGGTTTATGATAGGCTACATACCATTGGGTATGATAAACCATACCAGATAGATGATAGTTTACAGCTTACTTATACGGACTGTGGTCATATCCTAGGTAGTGCGGCTGTTAATCTTGTTATCCGTGAGAATGATAAAGACGTACGTCTGACATTTAGTGGGGATGTAGGGCGATATAGAGACGTGATTCTGAGGTCTCCTCAAAAGTTTCCTCAAGCCGATTATATCATAATGGAGTCAACATATGGAGATAAACTTCACGATCTTGTTGCTCCTGCTGTAGACGACCTTTTGCAGTATATTGAAGATACGTGCATCAAAAAGAAAGGGAAACTCATTATACCTGCATTTAGTGTGGGTAGAACACAGGAGCTACTTTTTATGATGAATAGGCTGGAACTGGAGAGAAGACTTCCTGATATAAAATATTATGTAGATAGTCCATTATCTAGCGAGGCTACTTATATTATCAAGAGCCACCCGGAGTGTTTCAATGATCATGTGAAAAGTCTACTGCTAAAGGATGATGATGTCTTTAAGTTCAAAGGGTTAGAGTTTACAAGGAATGTGGAGGACTCGAAACGCTTAAACCTGTCCGATGAGCCATGTGTCATTATATCAGCATCCGGTATGGCAGAGGCGGGTAGAATAAAGCACCACCTTGCTCATAATATAGGTAATGGAGATAATACCATCTTAATAGTAGGGTATTGTGAGCCTAGCTCTTTAGGAGCAAAGTTGGCTAGAGGAGAAAAAGACGTGACAATATTTGGTATCAGATATAGTGTAAAGGCGGAAGTAGGAGTTATAGACAGTATGAGTGCGCATGCTGACTATGATGATCTATCTCAATGGCTAGCCTGCCAAGACCCGCAACAGATCAAAAAACTATTTTTAGTGCACGGTGAGTACGACAAACAAGTTGCGCTAAGGAACCGCTTGTTAAGGAAAGGGTATCACGATGTCATTATCCCTAATCTGCATGAAGAGATAGGGCTCGGTATCTAGTAGTAGTTAAGTAAGTAGTTAGTGGTGGATGTTATGATCGTCTAAACGTTTAAGCTTAACATCAGGTACTGCTGAAACGTATATCGGGTACTTTTCAGTGGTCACGTCTGATGTGTCTAGGCCAAATGCGCGTTCTTCAGACAAGCTGAACTTCTTCAGTATAAAGTACCCACGCATTATCAGTTTCTCCCATAGCGGTAATGCATTATCCTTAGATAGTACTTTCTCCATCACTATAAAGCGGAAGTCGCCCATTACATTATTCTTGCTCAGAGACTCATATCTGCTGGTGATGTTCACTTCTCTATTCTGCATCATCTCTTCTACCACTTTCTTGAACATTAGCTGTATCCTGTGCCCAACCCTAAACCCAAGTCTGAACTCAACACGTACTATTTCATTCGGTATGATGGTCTGCACCTGAAACTCTTGTGTATAAGGGTCGTCTAGTACGTCTACGTGTACAAACCAGTAGATGTCTGCTCTTTTAGGCTTCCTGTGTAGTATAGAGTACATGATCTTGTGCTCTATCTCTTTAGGGTTGTTCGCACTTGTCAGGTATACAAGGTGTGTAGCATATTTAGGGATGCTTTTGTCATGGCTAAGCTCTTGTAGCATTGGCACATAGTCGCCCATATTTATGAACTCTATATACCTGTTCTTTATCTTCCTGGCCTTGTACCATGTGAACATGATAGAGAACAATATACCTGCTACTATCAATGCAACATAACCTCCATGAGGGAACTTCTCCAAATTGGCTATAAGGAAAGATGTCTCAATGCTAAGGAATACTATCAGGTATACGCCTATCCATACCATTTTCACTCTTTTGATGAATAGGAAAAGTGAGAATAATATAGAGGTCATCATCATACATAGGGTAATGGCAAGTCCATATGCAGCTTCCATCTTAGATGACTGCTGAAAAACCAATACTATAGCTACGCAACCAATGAATAGTAAAAGATTTACACCCGGTATGAATGATTGCCCACGCTCAATAGTAGGGTAGATGATCCTCATCTTAGGCCATACATTCAGCTTAATAGCCTCACTTATAAGGGTAAAGGAACCTGATATCATGGCTTGGCTCGCTATGATAGCCGCACAGGTAGCTATGATGATACCTATTACAACGAACCAATCCGGCATTAACCCATAGAAAGGGTTGCCTGTAGCTGATGACCATACTGTACCCCCGTGGTGGGTCAGTAGCCATGCGCCTTGTCCTAAATAGTTGATGATAAGACAGGTCTTTACAAATATCCAAGACATGCGTATGTTTATCTTCCCGCAGTGTCCCAGATCTGAATATAGAGCCTCAGCACCTGTAGTACATAGAAATACTGCTCCTAGTATCCAAAAGCCTTTAGGGTACATAGTAAGCAGGTCTATAGCATACATTGGGTTGAATGCCTTAATTACAGCAAGATTGCTACTGATATGTGTAACACCTAGCACTGCCAGCATACTGAACCATACCATCATCACAGGGCCAAAAGAGCGTCCTATATAGGCTGTGCCAAATTGTTGAAAGAAAAATAGCCCTGATAGTATAATGAGTACTATAATAACGACAGTATTAGTAGACACTTCGCCAACACCTGGTATGTTCTGCAAACCCTCTACTGCAGAGGTTACGGATATGGGAGGGGCTATCATACCATCCGCCATAAGGGTGGCACCACCAAGCATAGCAGGAAATACCACCCATTTACTATGCCGCCTTACTTGGGCAAATAGTGCAAATGTCCCGCCTTCTCCGTTGTTATCTGCTCTAAGCGTTAGTAGAACGTATTTTACTGTGGTTTGCAGGGTTAGCGTCCATATGATACAGGATAGACCACCATATATCAGCTGCTCGCTTATCTCTTTACCATTACATATTGCGTTGAGTACATATAGAGGAGATGTTCCTATATCACCGTAGATGATACCTAGTGCTACCAGTAGTCCCGCAAATGATAGCTTGTTCAGATTTTTTCCCACAGTAGAGAAGTCTCTTTTTAGTGTAAGGCTCGCAAAGTTAGTTTATTACTCAATATAACAAATAAAAGTATTGTAATAGATGTACTTACATAGGTTGTATGCTATCATATTCGTAATTTTGCAAAATTCTTATGGTACGTATCAGTGATATAGAGCTTGGGGAATTCCCATTATTATTAGCACCGATGGAAGATGTTAGCGATCCTCCATTCCGTGCTGTGTGCAAAGAGCATGGTGCAGACTTGATGTATACGGAGTTCATTTCTTCGGAAGGGTTGATACGTGATGCTATAAAAAGCCGTCAGAAGTTGGATATATTCGACTACGAACGTCCTATAGGTATTCAGATATTTGGTGGAGATGAGGAAGCTATGGCTATGGCTGCTTCTATTGTTGATACTACGTCTCCTGACCTTGTAGATATAAACTTTGGTTGCCCGGTAAAGAAGGTAGTATGTAAAGGCGCAGGGGCAGGAGTATTGAAAGACATAGATCTGATGGTGAGGCTCACGGAAGCGGTTGTCAGGTCAACGAAGCTACCCGTTACGGTAAAAACGCGCCTTGGTTGGGATGATACGTCTAAGAATATTGAAGAAGTGGCAGAGCGTTTGCAAGATGTGGGCATCAAGGCTTTGTCAATACATGGTCGTACTCGTATGCAGATGTACAAAGGTGAGGCAGATTGGAGCCTAATAGCTAAGGTGAAGGAAAACCAACGTATCAACATACCAATATTCGGTAATGGAGATATAGACTCTCCTCAAAAAGCTTTGGAGTACAAGAATAGATATGGCGTAGACGGGATAATGATAGGTAGAGCTGCAATAGGTTACCCTTGGATATTTAGAGAAATAAAGCACTTCTTAGCTACAGGCGAACAGTTGGCACCACCTACTCTTGATGAACGTATTGATGCTTGTCGTAAGCATTTGATAGGCTCAATTAATTGGAAAGGAGAAAAGCTGGGCATATTGGAAATGCGCAGACATTATACCAATTACCTAAAAGGGTTGCCAAATATCAAAGAGTTCAGGACCAAGCTGGTAACTGCTGAGAATGGGGCAGAAGTAGAGCAGATATTACAAGATGTAAGTGCTTACTATTCTGGCTTAGAAATGACTGCTTAGTATTATTTTACCTTTTTATAGAGTAGGTATCCCGCAAGTATACTGAATAGGATGTTCGGTATCCATACAGCTATTAGAGGGTCAAGCGATGCATTGGTTGCAAATGTCTTCGTTATCTGCATGGCCATTACATATAGGGCATCCAGTGCTATACCAAATACCAAGTGTACACCTGTACCACCACGTATCTTTCTGCTGGCTATACATACACCTATAACGGTAAGTATCAGCCCCGCAAATGGCTCTGATGTTCTACGATGTTTTTCTATGTAGAATGCACTAAGTGTTTCACTACCTCTTAGTTTCTCTCGCTCAATGTATTTATTCAGTTGTTGGGTATTCAGAGCCTCTTTAATTGCATCGTCCTCTTTTAGGTCCATGGGCTTGAAAGGGTACTCTTTCTCAAGTTCCGCATGGTGAGTAAGGGTTTCCTTTAAGCTGTCATTCTTACGTATAGTAACATTAAAGAGTTTCCATTTATTATTTACAGAGTCGTAAGTGATACGGTCTGCCATCACCTTCTCAACTAGCGTAGTGCCTTTTATGGTCTCTGCGCTAAAGGTGTAGCCCACATTAGAACGGTAATCGTATGTATGAACAAATACATATAGGTCTTTAGATAGTCTCAGGTGTGTATCCTCGTCAGATGCTACCGCTGCGCTATGTATATACTTGTCTTCAAAATCCAGTCGTTGCTTGTTAGCCGCCGGTACTATCCAGTGGTTGGCTGCAAAAGATATGCTACAAAGTATCAGTCCACCTATAATAAACGGGTAGAGTAATCTAGTAAATGATACACCTGATGCCAGTATAGCGATTATCTCAGAACGATAAGCCAGCCTTGAGGTGAAATAGATGGTGGCTAAGAATATGAAAATAGGGAACAGTAAAGCTGTGATATGGGGAATAAAGTTCTTATAGTAATTAAGTACCTCTATAAAAGGAGCCTTCTTGTTTACAAAGTCTTCTACCTTTTCAGAGTAGTCAATTACTATAGATATAATACTGATAAGTAATATGAAGAAGAAGAATGTTCCGATGAACTTCTTTACTATATACCAGTCTAGTTTTTTCATTTATCCGTTCAGTACGTTTACAGTCTGTTTTTTAGTACAGGTATCATATCGTTCTTCCAACTGTAGAAGTCGCCTTGTAAAATATGTTCTCTTGCTTGTTTTACCAAGTGCAGGTAGAACGACAAGTTGTGTATACTTGCTATCTGCATAGCTAATAGCTCCTTGGCTGCAAACAAGTGGCGAAGGTATGCTTTTGTATAGAAGTTACTGGTCTCGCAGTCTATCCCATCATCAATTGGTGTAAAGTCATTCTCAAACTTCTTGTTCTTAATGTTTATTACACCTTTTGAGGTAAAGAGCATTCCGTTTCTACCATTACGTGTTGGCATCACACAGTCGAACATATCTATACCTAACGAGATATTCTCCAAAATATTCCATGGCGTGCCTACACCCATTAAGTAGCGAGGCTTATTTTCTGGTAAATGCTCACAACACCAGCCACACATTTCGTACATCATATCCTCTGGCTCACCTACTGATAGACCACCTATAGCATTACCATCACAATTCATAGATGCTATGAACTCCGAAGATTCTTTTCTTAGGTCTTTGAAGGTGCTTCCTTGTACTATAGGGAATAGTGTTTGCTCATAACCGTATTTGGGTTCTGTCTCACCCAGTCGTTTAATACAGCGTTCTAACCATCTATGTGTCAAATGCATAGAGTTTTTAGCATAGCTGTATTCTGATGGGTAGGGAGGACACTCATCAAATGCCATTATGATATCTGCACCAATGCTGCGCTGTATGTCCATCACATTTTCAGGGGTGAACATGTGCCTTGAACCATCTATGTGAGATTGGAACAATGCCCCTTCTTCTGTAAGTTTTCTATTGTTGGATAAAGAGAATACCTGATAACCACCGCTATCTGTTAGTATTGGTCTATCCCATCCGTTGAACTTATGTAGTCCGCCTGCTTGCTCCAGTATATCAGTACCGGGGCGCAAGTATAGATGATAGGTATTGCCCAGTATTATTTGGGCATTTACATCCTGTTTCAGCTGTTGCTGTGTCACGCCTTTTACACTGCCTACTGTACCTACAGGCATGAATATAGGGGTCTGTATCTTACCGTGAGCAGTAGTTATTTCTCCTGCACGGGCAGAACTCTTATCATCCTTTTTGTTTATATCGAAGTTCATCTTTCGTTGCAAAAATGATAAAAAGCCTACCAACACATTGTTAAATATGAGGGTATGGCTATTTAATTAGTTTATGTTTCTTTGCGGCAGTGTTATACGATGTGTTATTTGCTGTGTTCCTGCTGTGTGTAGCAATACAATTAGGCTATATACTATTCCTGTTCGTCAAGTTCTTCTTGATAGCAGATACACAAAGTGCATCTACCGAGGTCAAACCTGTCTCTATTATCATTTGCGCTAAGAACGAGGCTGCAAATCTTACCCAAACACTACCCGCAATATTGGCGCAAAGATATACGAATGATGCGGGTAATTCACTGTACGAGGTAATTGTTGTTAATGATGCCTCTGATGATGATACCAAACAAGTATTAGCAGGCTTTGAAAAAAAGTACACTCATTTAAAGGTTATCCATGTTGATAGTAGTGAAGAACGCACATTGCCGGGCAAGAAGTTTGCACTAGCAAAAGGTGTAGAAGCTGCGATGAGTGATATATTGTTACTTACAGATGCTGATTGTACACCTAAAAGCGAGCATTGGCTAGCTAAGATGGTAGCGCCAATAATTGATGGAAAAGAAATTGTATTGGGGTACGGTGCATATTATGGTCAGTCTTCTTTGCTAAATAGCTTTATCCGTTGGGAGACCTTGCATACATTGATACAATATAGCTCCTATGCTATGTCAGGGCTTGCATATATGGGGGTTGGGAGAAATCTTGCTTGTACCAAAGCCGCAATGCAAAAGGCTCAGGCATCGCCTGTCTGGGCTAAGGTACCATCTGGCGATGACGACCTGTTGGTGAATATATCGGCAACTAAATCCAATATAGCTGTAGTATTAGATAACAGTGCGCATACGGTATCCTCGGCTAAAAGTAATTGGGCTGACTGGGTAAAGCAGAAGCAGAGGCACTTATCTACAGGTAAGCTCTACAAGCCGCTACCTAAGATTCTATTAGGCATATATGCATTAGTTCATACCGTTACATGGTTATTATTTATAGGTTTCTTGTTTACGGGGTTTTGGCAAGATGCACTAATAGCTATGGGCTTCCGTAGTCTCTTATTTTGGGCATTGTGGGCTGTAGTAGCTAATAGGTTAAAAGAAAAATTGCCAATTATTTTGCTTCCTATACTAGACATTAGCTGGATGCTCTATAATTTTGCCTTTTCGCCATACATTATCTGGAAAAACAAAATGCAGTGGAAATAGTCAATAAATACTTTGCCGATTTTACAGACAAGCAGCAGTCTCAGTTTGCACAGCTTGAAGAACTATACAAGGAGTGGAATAGCATGATAAATGTTATTTCTCGTAAGGATATAGATGAGCTATATATGCGTCATGTCTTACACTCGCTTTCTATTGCAGCAGTTTGCGACTTTGATGATGGAGCCCAAATAGTAGATATAGGCACAGGTGGTGGTTTCCCCGGTATACCTTTGGCTATATACTTCCCTAATGTAGAATTTTTATTGGTGGATAGTATAGGCAAAAAGATAAAGGTGGTAAATGAAGTAGCTCAGGCTATAGGACTAAAGAACGTGAAAGGTGTGCATAGCAGGGTAGAGCAGGTAAAAGGGCGACAGTTTGATTTTGCAGTAACACGCGCAGTAGCTCCGCTGAAAGAGTTGTGGAAGTGGATAGAACCAGCTTTAAGAGCAGGACAAAAAAGCGAAGACCTTCCTAATGGACTTATATGTTTAAAGGGAGGCAACTTGAAACAAGAGTTTCAAGAGTCTGGACTAAAGCCTACGGTATGGAGTATCTCGGACCTGTTTGAAGAAGAATTTTTCCTAGAAAAGTATGTGGTACTTTTCTAGGAAAAATTCTTCTTCAAACAGGTCCGAGATACTCCATAC
>CAZPDA010000029.1:0-20359 GCA_964585115.1 uncultured Flavipsychrobacter sp. | reverse complement strand
CCAGCGACCTACTGATTACAAATCAGTTGCTCTACCAGCTGAGCTAAAGCGGCTTTTTCTGTATCTTTAAGAACTGTCCCCGTCAGAAACAGGATTGCAAAAGTAGGGAAGAAATTGGTTTTTGCAAATTTTTTCAGACGATTTTCAAAAACAATTTAAATGTTTTTTTACGTCATATAATTATCTGTGACAATCAGCCTAGTAACGTCTGAAAATTTATTATTGTATGTAGGTGCCACTAAAGGTCAAAGTATCATTAATTGGCGCTGATGTATCGGGTTGATTTGTATAGACAACACCACTAAATACCGTACCTAAACTATTAATACTACCATTACCTTTTTTAATAGAGATATAAGAGTTGGCAACAGACTGATTTCTTGTAAAGACATAGTTGGTAGGCATTGCTATCGTGTCTGACTCTACCAATATATTATTCACCTCTATAAAGCCCGGAGCAAGACCTATTTTCCACTCTATATCTCCATAGGCCGCATTACCCAAAAAGCCTTTTACATTTAATGTGGTTCTAGTATTACTCTTCTCGGATATATTAATGTTATATGTCTGCTTGGCTCCTATTCGCGATGGCTTACTACTTCCTGTGATCTCTTCTGTGACCTCCCAGTCCCCAATATATCTTGATGTAGACTTGGTTTCGCAGAACTCACCTTCAAAACCTGCGGGGCATGTACATATACCCTTAAAACAAGTCCCCCCGTTCTGGCATGTTACTGAATTACAAGCATCTATTGTAGTACCCTGATCAGGCTTATTACAAGAGAAATAAGTAACACTACTAAATGCTAATAATGTGAATGCTACTGCAAAACCCACTGTTTTACTCATCAACTTCTTCATAGTTTCCATTTAATCAAAAATAGCCCTTTTACTTTTTCCAAGTAAAATAAGTAGTGATACTACTGTCATTCAACGAAAAAGAATACAATCCTGTGACGATACCCTTCCCCTCGTCATAAGTACCACTCCCTTCAGATATTGTCAACGAAGAATCGGCAGAGGTGGCCGATATTACATTAAATGTATACTTACCTACTCTTTTACAGTAGATATTACTGAAGCTATCCAACATATTATGTATTATAATACTATCCTTATTAGGAGTAGTGATAGTTATTCTGTAGCTATGAACAGAGGTGTCTTTCTGATAGTTATCGGCAACTTGCCAATCACCCTTATATTTATCTGACCATAGTTTAGAACAATCCCCTCCTTCGTACCCGGCTAAACATGCGCAACTACCTTGAACACAAACACCTTCGTTAAGACAGGTAGTGTCTTCACAATTTGTTTTGATACAAGCACTAAAAAATAATAGTACCAATATATATAGAATGCCAACCCTCATATTATTATAATGCGTCGCTAAGTTAACGATAATCACTCTAGCCTAGTACATGCTACTTATATTAATACCAGATTAAAAGAACTGCTAAAACTTGTAACTACACGAACGAATTTCAAAAAACCTTAACTTTATCGTAATGCAAAAGAAATTAGCACCATACCTACTATCTGCATTAATGACATTGTTGTGTATCAATGGTTTTGCGCAAGCTGTGTTTATTAATCAGCCCTTCAACGACACGCTACAATGTGTCAACGGTACATTCAATGTTCCTTATACTGTAAACGGAAGCTTTAAGCTCACGAATATATTTAGGGTAGTACTTTCTGACATTAATGGAAATTTCACCTCATCCAGCCCTAATATTGGTTATGGCTATGGAGACCAGTCAGGAGTAGCCACATGTACATTACCTAGCGGGTTGACCATTGGTTCCGGCTATAGAGTTCGGATAGAGGCGGACAGTCCTACTTTTCAGTCAAACTCATATATAACAGCAGACAATGGTAGCGACATAAGGGTATCACCTTATCCTGTCATCAACTCCTTATCCTCTAACAGCCCTGTATGTGCAGGAGACTCTTTAAAGTTTTCCGTGACAAGTAATACTGCGAATGCAGAGTATAGCTGGGAAGGACCAAGCGGTTATACTGATACAGGACTGAATGCGGAACGAATAAATTCACCAATCAACGGATCGGGAACATATAAAGTAACAGTTACATCACTAGGGTGTGCCACATCTGATACTTTATCGGCAATAATATCTCCGCCGCCAATAAAACCTATAGCTACTACAAACAGCCCCGTATGTGAGCGTGGCGACTTAGAACTAGTATCCCATACACCTACTCCTGGTGTCACCAGCAAATGGTTCAAACTAGGTGGCAGTCAGATCAGTAGCTTCCCAAACCACCTAATAAAAAATGTAAAAACCGCCAGTACCGGTACATATGTAATAACAGTTAGAATAGGCAACTGTACCGCGAGTGATACGATCACAGCAATTGTAAAACCTGCACCAGACACTCCTGTTGCTACTAACAACGGACCTATTTGCGAAGGAGATACCTTAAGAATAAATGCAAGCACTACTACACCTGGTAGCACTTTTAAATGGATAGGACCCAACGGCTTTTCTTCAACAACACAAAACCCTGTAAAGAATTATGCTACACTAGCTGACGACGGCACCTATACCGTTATCGCAATAAAAGATGGTTGCGAATCTTTACCGGGAACAACTAATGTAAAAATCGGCAACAGCATTACTATACCTGAGATCATAGGAGACTCACTATTATGCCCTGGTGATACTTTAGAACTCACAACACGAGGAGGCTCTGGTATCTTTAAATGGATATTAGCTAACGGCAATGACTACCTAGGAGGAGCTATTTTCAAACCTAATGTTAGTGCTAGTGATGCAGGAACCTATATCTTAACAGTGACTCAAAACGGATGTGTATCTCCACCGGGTAAAATCACAATTAAGATCCCAGACCTAAAACAACCTAAACCTACCAATAACGGACCTATATGTGCTGACGAGACTCTAGAGCTAAATGCTGAACCTACTGTTGGTGGTAATTATAACTGGACTGGACCAGAGAACTTTGTGAGTAACGGTTTGAATGTAACACTAAGCAATATTAAATTAACACAAGCAGGCTACTACTATATTACAGCATCATTAGATTATTGCTCAGTAACTGACTCTACTGAAGTAGTAATAAATGAGATACCATCAATAATAGACATCTCTAACTCAGGACCTATATGTTATGGCACTGCATTAAATCTATATGCGCAAGCAGACAACAACAATGCCACCTATAGCTGGACAGGGCCTAACGGATATAAGTCTGCCATACAAAACCCAAGTATTATAACCGGGATACCCGGCACATATACCGTAACTGCTACGGCAGAAGGATGTACCTCAATAGCTGCGTCAACCGACGTAGCGCTGAAGGAAGGACCTATACCACCAGATGCGCGCAATAACGGACCTGTAAAAGAAGGAGAACCGATAGAGCTGACTGCGGGCAATAGCAAACAGGGAACATCTTTTACATGGGAAGGGCCAGACAACTACTCTTCTACCTCAAAAGACCCAATAATAGACGAGTCTACTATATTGCATGCAGGCACTTATACCGTAACGGCTACGTATAACGGATGTACACTATTAGGATCTACTACAGTACAGATAATAGGGTACGGCAGCTTATCGGTAGAGCTATTTCCTAACGCTAATGATGGCAAGTTCTACATTCAAGGTATTATACCTAAGAACATACCTTATAAAGTAGCAGTCGTTAGTCTATACCAAAGAGTAATATATCTGGATGTGGTAGAGCCAGTGAACAAGAAGTTCAAAAAAGAAATTGACTTGGGAGATATACCCAGTGGAGACTACTACCTGGTACTAGATAATAAAGTAATACCATTTGCAGTGGTAAGGCAATAGTAAAAAAATAACATTTCTTAATAGCTCGTTAACCGCTTACAAAGCTCTTGTTAACTGAGCTATTTTTTTTGGAAGCAGGGGTGTTTGTGATGCATCTTTGTGTCAACAAAACAAACATAGCCTCTTAACACAAGGCTTGTTCAAAACAAAAAAACACGTTGATGATCAGTTGCCAACACCAACTTCATCAACACTAAATAAAAAACACATGTCTTATACTTCAACTTTCGTGCATACTGCACACGCTACTAAAGCTAGAGAAGCAAATACTAAAGCTTCTTTCTCTTTCTCTTACAAGGCGGAAATTCGTATCAAGATCATGATGTTTGCAACGATGCTTACTTGCTTCGTCGCAGCTATCAATATTTAATAACAATATTCTAAAAATATTGTCGGGCTGTTACTGTTTGTTGTGGTTTTTGAGTTGGCAGTCCGACACAATATTCTCTCTTATCCTCTATATGTAACAGAAGCCTCCAGTCTTGGGGGCTTAGTTTTTTTATAGCAATCAACTCACTGTTAATCAGTGGTTAACCATTAACAAACCTCCCTGTTAACCAGTTCTAAAGATGACGTTAAGCAAAGCGTTTTTCTTGGAACAAGGGGCACTCTTATCGCATCTTTGTATCAACAAAACAAACAACAACGTCTACGGCGTTTCAAAACAAAAAACAAAAACACACACACAAGAAACACAAAACAAAAACACAGTAAAAAACACAACTCATGCAAAACACTAACAACTACACAATCGCATTCGCTAAAAGACAAGCAACTCAAAAGATATTCCTTTTCGCAGGCATCATTGCTTGTCTTGTATTGGCAGTAAACTTTTAATTATTATTTACATAGTACGCTAATGATAAAAGATCGTTCAATCATTTATTAGCACAAACCATTTTAATCGTATTCTCTCTTATCCTCTATATGCAATGAAAGAAAAAGCCTCCGGTCTCGGAGGCTTTTGTTATTATGTGGTCTATTATAATATTCTTATAGCTTTTGAAACTTCAAGTATTCTACCGTACCGTCTTTGTGCAGCACGTGAACAATATACATCCCTGCAACTTCAGGTGCAGACATAAGATTAGCACCTCTATGCACACGCTCTTTAGCACTTATCAATACACCTCTTATATTATATACTTGCACAGCCGAAACATCATCAGGTAATTTTATTGAGAAGCTATTATCCGTTACGGGGTTAGGATATAACTCTAATTCAGAGTCATAAACTACATTATTGACCGAAAGAGGAAATATTAAATAGCAGTGGTCTACTATAGAGGAGTCTAACTTAGCACTTTCATAATACTTATACCCAGTAATTCCATTATAACATACAGCATAGTGTTTGGGCAAATAATATTGCATATACGGCTGTGCCGTATGAGACATTAGGAAGCCCATGCTACACCCTGCTCCTCTTACCCAAAAATCATCATAATAGGTATCCTCAAAATGGTAACGCTTTTCATATTTACCGTTAGAAAGCATTACACTACCTATAGCTAAAACTATATTCTTGTATGGTTTCCATGCTAGTGTATCGCCTACTTTCAAATCAAAATCATAAATAATCGTCTCGCTCATTGGAGGCAATGACAATAAATAGTTCGTATCAGCAGAGAGATTAATGAAAAACACTTTCTCATCATCAACTCTTATGCCTCCTACTAGTATTTGGTCGGACGAATCGTATCTAGTAGTTGTAATACTACCATGATCATGGTATACTTGACCTTTCTTGTATCGTCTTATTAGTTTATAATCAAAGCTACCAACAGTACTATCTCCACTGATGAAATCATTATACACCGTTGATGTACCTCTGGAGAATGCATGATTTACATAACTATACCATATCCAACTAGTACCAGTTTGGTAATAGTCATTTAATGAATTTTAAGCAAATAGAGACGAAATGCTTACACATAAGCCAACAAGAAGGAAACTAACCTTTTTCATAGGATGAAATTTACGCTATCAGTAAGGTACGAATATCAAATTTTGCTTTATTACAAAAAACGAACCTTTTTGCAAACATGACAATAAGCTTACATTAAGTAGATAAACGAATAAAACAAACGCGTAACAAAGCCCTTCTTAAGAAGCTTTGTTAATTGATGGTTAACCAGTTCTAAAGCTATCGTTAAGCAGAGCTTTTTTTTGGAAGCAGGGGTGTTTATGATGCATCTTTGTGTCAACAAAACAAACATAGCCTCTTAACACAAGGCTTGTTCAAAACAAAAAAACACGTTGATGATCAGTTGCCAACACCAACTTCATCAACACTAAATAAAAAACACATGTCTTATACTTCAACTTTCGTGCATACTGCACACGCTACTAAAGCTAGAGAAGCAAATACTAAAGCTTCTTTCTCTTTCTCTTACAAGGCGGAAATTCGTATCAAGATCATGATGTTTGCAACGATGCTTACTTGCTTCGTCGCAGCTATCAATATTTAATAACAATATTCTAAAAATATTGTCGGGCTGTTACTGTTTGTTGTGGTTTTTGAGTTGGCAGTCCGACACAATATTCTCTCTTATCCTCTATATGTAACAGAAGCCTCCAGTCTTGGGGGCTTAGTTTTTTTATAGCAATCAACTCACTGTTAATCAGTGGTTAACCATTAACAAACCTCCCTGTTAACCAGTTCTAAAGATGACGTTAAGCAAAGCGTTTTTCTTGGAACAAGGGGCACTCTTATCGCATCTTTGTATCAACAAAACAAACAACAACGTCTACGGCGTTTCAAAACAAAAAACAAAAACACACACACAAGAAACACAAAACAAAAACACAGTAAAAAACACAACTCATGCAAAACACTAACAACTACACAATCGCATTCGCTAAAAGACAAGCAACTCAAAAGATATTCCTTTTCGCAGGCATCATTGCTTGTCTTGTATTGGCAGTAAACTTTTAATTATTATTTACATAGTACGCTAATGATAAAAGATCGTTCAATCATTTATTAGCACAAACCATTTTAATCGTATTCTCTCTTATCCTCTATATGCAATGAAAGAAAAAGCCTCCGGTCTCGGAGGCTTTTGTTATTCTATAGTTACACGTTTAGTTACATCTGTTTTAGTTCACCAACCAAGTCTTGCAATACCTTCTTAGCATCACCAAAGAGCATTGATGTTTTAGGGCGAAAGAATAGATCATTCTCAATACCAGCATAGCCAGGCTTCATACTACGCTTGTTTACAATAACATGTTCTGCTTTTTCTACTTCCAATATCGGCATACCATATATAGGACTAGCAGGGTCATCTTTTGCCGCAGGGTTCACTACATCGTTAGCACCTATTATCATTACCACATCGGTAGTACTCATACCATCGTTAGCATCCTCCATCTCTAATAGTTTCTCATAAGGCACATCTGCCTCCGCTAGTAGTACATTCATATGCCCCGGCATACGTCCCGCTACAGGGTGTATACCATATACTACTTCCACATCTTTTTCTGCCAATACTTTTTCCAACTCGTGACAAGCATGTTGTGCTTGTGCTACTGCCAAACCATACCCCGGTATTATCATTACCTTTTGTGCATATGCCATCAATACAGCAGTATCATTAAGTGATATTTCTTTGTGTGAGCCTTGCTCTTTATCCCCCGTAGCACCGCCACCTTTTGCACCACCTCCAAAAGAACCAAGAAGTACATTCTTCAGTGAGCGGTTCATCGCATTACACATGAGTATAGTAAGTATGGTACCTGCACTACCTACTAATATACCCCCCGTAAGCATTACAGGATTATCGTACAAGAAGCCCCCAAACGCTGCTGCAACCCCCGTAAAGGAATTCAGCAATGAGATAACTACAGGCATATCCGCGCCACCTATCGGCATTACGAATAGTATACCATACAAAGCTGCCAGAGCCAATATACCATAGAACAGCACAGGCGATGTAGCAAAACCACCTATCACCACTACAGACAATGCGATAAGACCACCAAACAGTAAGAAGTTGATAGCTTGCCCTGCGGGTATGGTTCTATCTTTTATCTTACCTGCCAGCTTACCCCATGCTATCATACTACCTGTGAAGGAGACCGTACCTATTATCATACCCAGTACTATAATGACCATCATGCCGATACTAGCATTTGGGTTGTGATGATGCTCTACTATGGATATGAGCATAGCACAAGCTCCACCCATACCGTTAAAGAGGCTTACCATCTCTGGCATAGCGGTCATCTGTACGCGCTTGGCCATGAGTGTACCAGCAACTGTACCCACTATCAGTCCTCCGAATATCCAGCCATAATTGCCCAACCCCTCACCATTCTCTCCGCGATACAGAAATATCGTAGCCAGTATAGCAATGGTCATACCCACGGCTGCTATCATGTTGCCACGGCGAGCACTATCAGGATGAGAGAGCATTTTTAGCCCTACTATAAATGTTATGGAACCTATTAAATAACCTAGCGGTAGTAGTATGTTAGTCATAGAAGATATTGCTTAGGTGATCATTTACGTTTTTTCTTTTTGTCGAACATCTCCAACATTCTATCCGTCACCACAAACCCACCGACAACATTCAGTGTACCCAGTATCACAGCCAGAAAGCCGAGTGTTAACGCGAGGTAATCATCACTAGGTGCTTGCCCCATTACGATGATGGCACCAATGATAACCACACCATGTATGGCATTAGCACCACTCATAAGTGGTGTGTGCAAGACCGATGGCACACGTGAGATGACCTCTATCCCTAAAAAGATGGACAGCACCACTATCGTGAGTAGACGGTAAGTGGCTGCGTCTGTAAACAGTTCGTTTATAAATTCCATACCCTTAAATATTAAGCGTTAGATGTTTTAGTATTATTCATGAAAGACAATACACGTTCGTTAACCACCTTGCCCTCTTTAGCAACACAGGTACCTGCTACTATATCATCTTCATAGTTCAGGTTCATATTGCCTTCTTTATCTATAATGAGTTTTAAGAAGTTCAGCACATTCTTACTATACAGCTTACTAGCGTCAGCAGGCATCTTACAAGGCAAGAAGGAATCGCCGATGATATTCACACCATTGTGTACCACCGTCTCGTCATTCTTCGTGAGCTCGGTATTTCCTCCCGTTGATGCAGCAATATCCACTATTACCGAACCTGCACGCATATCTTCTATCATAGCTTTTGTTATCAGTACAGGAGCTTTACGACCCGGTATCTGTGCCGTGCTTATAATGATGTCCGACTTCTTGGCATGCTCATGTATCTTGGCTTTTTGCTTTTGTTGATATTCCTCTGTTTGCAATACCGCATAGCCGCCTGCTTTAGAAGCATCAGCGGCACCTTCTACCTCTACAAACTTTGCACCGAGGCTCATTACCTCTTCCTTCACCGCAGGGCGCACATCAAACACCTCTACTACCGCACCCAAACGTCTGGCCGTAGCTATAGCTTGCAACCCCGCAACACCTGCACCCAATATCAACACCTTAGCTGGAGGTATACTACCCGCTGCCGTCATGAACATCGGGAAGTAACGACAGTATTCTGACGATGCTTTGAGCACCGCTTTATACCCTGCAATATTTGCTTGTGAGCTCAGTACATCCATGGCTTGTGCGCGTGTAGTACGCGGAATGTTGTCCATACTAAAAACAGTATATCCTTTTCCTGCCCATTCTTGCATCAGGTCGGTCTTTACCAGTGGGTTGAACACACCAACCACCACAGCATTTTGCATGATGGTATCGGGCATATTATCGGGGCTGATGGTAAGTAGTATATCTGACTCTGAGGCTATAGCATTTCTATCCTTGATAGTAGCCCCTGCATCTGTGTAGGCATTGTCATTGTGATACGCCGCCTCACCTGCACCTTGCTCTACATAAACGGTGACGTTCATTTTTACTAATGCGGCTACCACCTCAGGCACCAATGAAACTCTTGATTCCGGTTGTTGCTCTTTCAGTACGCCTATGATCATATGTATCGGGAAATTCGTTTACGGATATATGAAAATAATTTATTTATCTGGTAATGTCAATTGGCACTTTCTGAAAAAACACATATATAATATACAATGGTTTTCTTTCGTAGGACGAAAACGAGCTTTCGTAGAATCAGAGTTCTTTTATCAACGAGCTATATAGACCTTAGCATTATCACTGAAAACAAGTAACCATGAAATACACTCGCTCTCCATAGCTTCAAAAGCTATTTATCACTTTTTTATTTTTCAACACCATAAAACAAATTATCATGTTTAAAAAAATGTCTTTGGCTAGAATCAGTAAGACACTATTACTAGCTATTACAACAAGCTCTATCTTCAGCGTAACAACACAAGCACAATGCTTAACTAACAGTTTAAATATTAGCACAGGGTACTACAATGGTTCAACATTATCTGTAACATCACCTAGAAATACAGACCCAAACTGGTACATCACTAATGGCACACTAGATTATGCAGGAATGGGAGTTCCATTCAATGCGGTGGTAGAAGACAACCCTGTATACAGTACTTTTACTAATTCAGAGTGGATAACACCTCGCCTATACGATGCATTTCCGGGCATCATATCAACTCAGAGCTCGCAAGTTACCTTTACAAGAGAATTTAGACTTTGTAAAGGAGGTGAATTTGACATTGACATGAGTATGTATGTAGATGATTATGTAGTGGCTATAGCCGTTGACGGAACACCTTTAACTATTAGCAACCCTCAAAATGTAGCAATTAATAACTTTGGTATCTCTTGGACTCCTTCTATACCAAATGTAGTATTAACGGCGGGTACTCATACTCTAGAAATAACAGTAGAGAGTAATCACCCAATGCAACAGCAACCTGAGAATGCTATAGGTCTTGACTTAACCGGTACTATCACAGAAGTATCCTCACCTTCAATCAATGCTATCGTAAACGATCAAGATGCTGCATGTGCAAGCTATGAATGTCCTGAAGACGACACCACTTGCGATGACCTATGCTACTGGAGAGTAATAGGAAATAATATAAATGGTGGCAACAACATCTTCGGTACATTGAACGGTTACAGCGTTAACATCCAAACAGAAGCGCACGACAGAGGCATTTTAACTCCTGGTGGATCTAACGCTACTGATGCGACTGCAGGCAGATTTGGCTGGAATACCATGAGCCCTACAGCTAGACTACATGTAGACTGTATCAATGGTAACGAAGACGGCAGCGGCACTTCAGATATCAGGTTTGAGAATCTTGAGTCTGGCGAAGGATACGTACTTGTAATAGACGATGCCGGATATGTTTATAACACTTATATACCAGTATCAGACCTAAGTGGCATGATGCAGGAGTTAAGAACTGAGAAAAAGAAGAATAACGATCTTCAAAACCGTATCGATGAACTTACAGTGCGAGTAGGTATGCTAGAGCAAAATACAACAGGAGTTGATAAAGTATCTAACCTGAATAACAAATTATACCAAAACACGCCAAACCCTTTCGATAAGTCAACTACTATTGAGTATAGCATTAAGAGCATGAACAGCTCTGCATACATCATAGTATACGACCTGAATGGTAGAGAGCTTAATAAAACAGCTGTTGAAGGTGATGGTAGTATCACAATTGATGACAACACTCTAACACCAGGTATGTACTTATACTCTTTGGTAATAGATGGCGTTGCTGTAGATACTAAACGTATGATTCTTTCTAAATAAAGCGTAATAACTTTTTATACAAAAAAGCAGCACAGATACTTGTGCTGCTTTTTGCATTTTTAAGTAAATTACAAATAGCAATCTCACATACTATGGAACAAGGACTTCTTGACAAAACTGGCAAACCCTTAGACCACTGGATAAAGGTGGTACAAGAACAAAAGCTGGATAAGCACAAAGCCATTATTGACTACCTAAAATCTGAGCATGGGTTCACACATGGCTTTGCCAACTTTGTAGCACTGAAGGCTCGTGGTGCTGATGCTGCTTCTCACAATGCAGGCGACCTGCTGACCAACCAGTACACAGGTAAAGAAAGCTTGAAGCCTATATATGATGAACTCATAAAAAAAATATCCAAGTTTGGAGATGACATTACTATTACCCCTAAGAAAGATAGTGTGAGCCTGATACGCAAAAGACAGTTTGCGCTAATAAAACCCGCTACCAAAACCAGGGTAGACCTTGGGCTGAAACTAAAGGATAAGCCCAATACTGACCGACTTGGCAATTCAGGACCATTTGGCAGTATGTGTACACACAGAGTACAGCTTACTGATAAAAAAGAAGTAGACAAGGAACTAATGGATTGGATAAAAGAGGCTTATGAGAAATCTGTGTAACTTGGCATTATAATACATTGCCATGAGGTTTCTTCTATCAACACTTTTCTTTTCTATATGTGCAATATTTTCCTTTGCTCAAGAAAGAAGAGTAGTACCATTTAGTATCTATACCTTATATGATTATAGTCACAAAGCTAGGGATGGAGACTTTGGAGCACTGTGCAAGTTGTTTGAAAAAAGTAGTGATACAACTGCTATATCCATCTATTACGGGATGCACAGCTCTCATTCTACAAACATAGGCCATAGTGCAAGAGCGCTAATTTTCAAAAACACCATTTTTAAGCCGGAGGAAATTGATATATACGACACAAGCATAAACCTAAGTGATAAACTTCAGGAGTTCTATGATCGTATATATTACGATAGCACACTCAAAGCCTATTTAGTATCACCAATAAACTACAACGACATAAAAGAATATCTTCTACTAGAACTTAAACCTGAAGATGAATATTCATTACAGCAAAAAAGAGACTCTATATTCAATTCACCATTAGCAAGAAAACTAAAAGTAAAGGCGTACATTAATAAAAAAGACCCTACCATACTAAAAGAACTAGCATTAGCTATTTATATATGTAGATCTTCTGCTTTATACTCAGATAACGATCATGATATTCTTAGCTACGCTTCGATGGCCAAACTATTAACAGGTATTAATATCTGCATACCTAGAACCCATAGAGATAGCTGGATTATCTCTCCTGATCAATACACTCAGTACAATGAGTTATATCATTATTTAAAATACTGGCTTGCTCATTATAATGACTATGAATACAACGAAGATCAACACAGATTTGTAAATACAAAAGAAAAGGTAAGACCTTACCCTAAATGCTATAAACTTTACCAAAACACCTTCGACTACCAAAGAAGTATTGATATTGCTTCTTACCTCGAACTAACCGAACAATCTGTAGAAGATATAACGTTACTAAACTCGCTTATATATAACCCCGAATTTGAAGCTAAACATTTACCATGGCTGATAAAGTTGAAAAACTACTACAAGTCTATAGGCATTAACCCGGATACTAATTCTTTAGCCAGAGATTATTGTGATAGTATTAAAAACGGTACTACTAAGCAACCCATAGAGCGTTACATGCAAGCAGATTCTATGTTGCATGTTTTAGACCTTGAAGACATTAATGCTCTTGAGTATTGGGCACATATATACCATGTAAGCTTTGCTGTAGGCACTATACTTGATAAAACATATAGTAAACACTGGCAAGAGATACTCGATAACACAACTGCTCTAAAACTATACTTAAAGAAGTGTGCTATATTCAAACATTTATCTTTTGAATACAGTAGCTACTACATTTATCGCTTCAGCGGTGCATCAAAACAGGTAATTGCAAAGTTGAAGAACATCAAAAAGCATACTAAAGACGAAGACATTAAAAATACTATTAACCTCATATTATCTCCCGGGGTCAGGTACGCTCATATAAAGCCGTTATACAATGAAGATCAATTAAAAAATACCGATACATACATTAAATATAATAGAGGTAATGACCTTACTTTCTCTAGTATTGACGATACAATACAATCAGCAATACAAAACACTACGTCAAAAAACTACCCTAATGATGTAGTACAGACATGTGCATACGCTCTTTATAACCAGTTAGATACTGCTATACTAGTACTAAAAAGTATAGCTGATACTACAATGAACGGTAACACATATAGCTCATTGCATAAAATGGTACATGATGTTCACGGTATTCCTGTAGCAGTGTTTAAAACAGATAGTGACGTAAACGCTTTTCTGCAAAACTATCATTCTATGGCTGCCGAAGCACTATACCACTACTACCTAAAAAAGGTAAATGTAGACCTTTGGAGTAATGACACACTCAACCTAGATAAGGTGTATTATGTATTAATGCATAGCAATACTCAATTATATGACTTACCTATAGCCTATGCCGTCTGTAGATTATTACAGATACGCTTTGATACAACATTAAACATCATTCCAAGAGCATACACCTATGATACATACCATTCAACTCTTTCAGGAGTATCCTCACATATTAAACAACACTATTTAGCTTGGATAAGCTATTTAAAGGAAAGAAAACTCATATCAAAAGAACTTATTAATAACACTAGCCTTTCGTATAGCTATGCTATCATAAGCAAATTTTAGCAATACCCCCCACTCTATACCATTCCTTGCCTATATTCGCAAGGTGAAATACGCTTGGGGGATTATATTACTATTTGCATGCAACACATTGTTTGCACAGCATGAGTATTTGCTGCACAAAAGCTTTGCTGAGCGGCATGTCGCTATAGATAGTACTATAGACCTTAAAATAAAGCAAACAACCGATAGTGTTATTAAGCAGCAGTACAACGAGCTGATAACATTTGCTACAAACAAAGGAGACCCAAACCTTGAGCTACACTTAAAGCTAGACCTATTTTATTCATTACTTCAACAAAGCAAAGGCAACCAGCTACAGTTCGCTCAACTACAACAACTTACCCAACAAAGCAAAACAGCAAAAGACATACACCTATACCCTTATGCTCTATTTCTACAAAGCGACCTCATATCAGAACAAGATGCCAATGCCGCTTTTAAGCTACAGCTAAAAGCGTATGATATATATAAGAACTACAGCTTTACAGAATACCCTATAAAACGTAAGGCTTCTTACAATCTAGCATCATCTTATTATCGGTTCAGAGACCATAGAAATGTCATCAAACACCTTGACGAGATACTCCACGATCCGTCTTTCCTTCATTACGACTATACATTGGTCAATATGAAAGCACTGTCTTACCAGTTATTAAAACAATATGACTCTGCTCTACATTACTTCAAACAAATGAACCAACAGGCGGGTGATAGCAATTACACATGGTCGCTGATATCTAACCTGAACATAGGGCATACTTACTACCTGATGGGGGATGAAGCCGCAGCAGAAAGGATATTCAAGAAAACATACCAAACAGCAATAGAACGAAATACAGCATATGCCATATGCGAGTCGGGAACAGTATTAGGTAAAATAGCTCTAAACAAAGGCAACCTCACTGAAGCTAAAGCTTACTTAAATAAGAGTATTAATGCTGTAAACAAAGAACCATATTGGTATTATAGGCGTATGCTCAATGCTAAAAAGGTATATGATGCTTTTACCAAGATATATGCAAAAGAGCAGAACTATAAAATGGCATACCTATACTCAGACAGTGTGCGTATGGTCACAGATAGTATCAATAGGAAATATGATGCTCATCTAGCTGCTAAGACAGAACAACAATTGCTACTAGGCAAGTATGAGCAAGAGCAGGAAAACCTAAAGCTGGAGCGAGAACAACAAAGACAAATGCGCGATGCCATTATAGGTGGCATTATTCTACTGGGTATCATTAGTATACTATTCATCAACAGGCAGCGGATAAGAAGGAAACAACTACTGGCAGAGAAGACCGCCGCGGAGACAAAGCTCATCGCCTCTAAAAATCAGCTGGCAGACTATACCCGCAACCTACAGGAGAAGAACCACCTGATAGAGCAATTTGCAACTGAGATAGAACAATATAAGAGCTCTGCCAATGAGGAAGCCAAGCAAAAGACACTGCAAAAGCTACAAGAAAGCACCATACTTACCGACGAAGACTGGATGAAATTTCGAAATATGTTTGAAGAAGTACACTCAGGCTTCTTATACAAACTGAAGCATCAACTACCCGACCTTACACCCGGTGAAGTACGCTTTATGGTATTGAGCAAGCTGAAACTTTCAACAAAAGAGATGGCTAATATCCTTGGCGTAGGTGCGTCTACCATCCGAAAATACAAGCACCAAGTGCGCAACAAGCTAGGATTGCCCGAAGATGGCAGTATAGACGAGGTAATAGACCTATTGTAACTCAACACTTGCAACACACTCATAATCAGTAAATTATAAATTACGGACGTTTTAGTAACGCTTGAGTAACACCCTAGTAACGGCAAATATTTGGAGCTAAGCGGGTATGTACCTCATATTTGTGATATGCAAAAAGAAGATACCCCCACAAGGAATGACCTTGGCTATTATTGGCAGATAGCTTTGGTCTTTCTGATAGTAGCAGCTTTGGCTACGGGCGTGTGGGTATGGTTCGACAGGAAGATATCAATGATAGACTCGTCTGTAGAAAACGGTGCTAGCAACATAAGTAACCATTAAAACACAGCGAGGATATGACAACGAAACAGAAATTAGTATTGCTGATACTAATGACCATAAATATTAGCATATGCTTCACCGCTCTTTTTTACCTCTATGCTATAACCCAACATTGACCTGAATAGCGTCAATAAGAAACGAACTTGTTTTGGTACGGACGGGTAGGTCCTATATACAAATGGGGGTTTGGGTATTAGGATATAACATTTGACTCGCAACCTGTACTAAAACAAAATATCCCTGCTATTGCGGGGATATTTCTTTTTATACTAGTCAGTATAACCAAAGTACGTTATTGCTGTGTCAGCTTCAGTTCATGCTCATCGAGCTTAGGAACCTTAGGAAGTTTCACCTTCTTGCGTATACGGTAGAGATAGATAGCTGTGGCAACTACCCCTACAATGCCTATTGTAATTGCTGCTGGAATCATATGTATTTCGTTTATGCCTATTGATAAAATTGCTAACCCAATGCTACTGGCCAGTATGCCCGCGCCAATACCCATAGCGAACATTGCTATACGCGACACCCGCTCATGTACAGACGATAAATACCTGATACTCACTGCCAATACTAATCCTATCAATACGTTCAAAGCCATTCCCATAGTACATGTGTTTATATATAAACGTCTAAAAACTTAAAAAGGTTGGCTATCGGTCTCAAGTACTCGTCTATTACACAATAGTAATCAGCAATATATATGCCAAAAGAGGAGTGAGAACGTTAAGGAATTATGAAAGAAGGTATAGCTACTATCTATCCAATACAGATAGTGCTACCTGCACTATATCATCATACTTCTTTTTGCCTGAATATGACTTGGCTACTATACGCAAGCCCGTAAGTGTGTTGTGAATAAATCTGGCTAATGAACGTGGGGACTCTTTGCTGGTTATCTGTCCTTCTGCCTGAGCTTTGCTAATGGCTCGTGTAAGTGCATCTTCAAGTGCATTTTGGTCTTCTTGTACAATTTTGGCGATCTCCTCATCGTGTGGAGCAAGCTCTACAGCGGAGTTAGACACAAAACAACCTTTAGCACCATCAGTAGCAGTACACTCTCTCACAGTACTGGCAAACAACTTCTTGAGTACCTGCCTTATATCCGTAGCATTATCTAATAATTCTATTAATGGTAGTGTAGCTTTTTCGCGGTATGCATCCAAAGTTTGCAGATAGAGATTGCGCTTATCCGTAAAAGTGTCGTAAAGGCTAGACCTGCTGATGCCTAACCCCGTAATAAGGTCTTGCATAGACGTAGCATTATACCCCTTTTCCCAAAAAAGGTTCAGTGCCTTGCACAACACATCTTGTTTATCGAATGCTTTTTCTCTTGCCATTGGTTTATACAAAAATAGCTTCACCCTGTGAATAGGGCAAAGCTAAAAACATTTTTGCTACTGTAAGCCTTAGCCCAATATTGGATTTAGATTGGTACCTCCATCTATATTATACTCTGCACCTGTAATAAATGACGCATCGTCTGAAGCTAAGAAACTCACCAACTTCGCTATCTCACTAGCTTGCCCATATCTTTTCACCGGTATTCTATGAGCTATAGCACCGCCTATCTCTGAAAGCGCCTCTTGCGGTAAGCCGGTTTTATCGAAAATTGGCGTGTCTATAGGACCCGGATTTACAGAATTGACCCTGATACCATGCGGAGCTAGCTCATAAGCTGCGGTACGGGTGATAGAATTAAGCGCGGCTTTTGTAGATGCATAGATAGCCGTGTTGGGCATGCCTGTATAGGCATTGATAGACGATAGGTTAATAACTGAAGAGCCCTTTTGCAATAGCGGTAAGAACTTTTGCAGTGTAAAAAATGCTCCTTTGTAGTTGATGTTGACCATATAGTCGAACGTTTGCTCCGTTGTTTCTGCTACAGAAGCAAAATTTACCACGCCTGCATTGATGAACAATACGTCTACCTTGCCATGTTGTTGCTTTATTTGCGCTACCAGCTCGTCTACCTGTTGTAGGTTGCTCTGGTCTGCTACGAAACCCTGTGCTCCGTTGCCTATTTCAGCCACGGCATTATCTACGGCTTCTTGCTTTCTGCCTGTGATGATCACCTTAGCACCTTTTGATGCAAACTCTTTAGCTGTTGCCAGCCCTATGCCGCTGTTACCACCTGTTACTACGGCTACCTTGTTGTTTAAATTACTCATGTTATATCTTATTTTGGAATGAATGTTCCACAAAAATGAATTAACGGAACGAATGTTCCAAATAAAGAGCAATAAGTAATAGCTATACAGGAATAGCGGGTTGTGGTAAGTATTAGTTATTAAGAGTAGGTAGTTGAGGTCGATGCTGCTTACACCAGTCTTTCGTGTAGTCTGTCGCCAATTGTATTATGTTATCTCTTCTAGCTCCTTTCCAATATATACTTATATAAAAGTCGTCATCACCATAATCGTAAGAGAACCAAGCATTGTATAAGTAGTAAAAGCCTTCTATAAACTTTGCATCCATACCTAGCTGAACATATAGATCACTTACTTCTTTCAATACCAAACCTATCGATGCACCTTTGTTTATTTGCTGTGCGCAACTCCATGCGTATGCTATTACAGCGGCCTCGCCTGTTAGTGGTGTAAGCCCCAGTTCTTTTAATGCAGAAGACAAATAAGGAAATACTTCAAATGAAATCACAGGTTTGGGCATCCCCGCAAGTATCAGCAGGCTATCCGTTTCATAACCATGCTCCAACATTTCAATAGCCCAGTCTACTATCAGGTCGTTATCGAAAACCCCTTCTGTAAACTCTTGGCAAGCTAGTATACGGTAGGTGGATTCAGGAAATTTGGTCATTGGTGATTATTGAAAGCTACAAGATACGAACTACAAGCAAACCATCCCTTATCTTTGCGCCCTATGCATTATGTTACGGCTGAGGGTATCAGCAAGTCGTTTGGGGTAAAGCCTTTGTTTGAGAACATCACCTTCCACGTGAGCGAGGGCGATAAGATAGCCATTGTGGCGCGCAACGGTAGTGGTAAGAGTACGCTACTAAAGATATTGGCAGGGCAAGATGTACCCGACGATGGCAAGGTGTGGATACATAAAGACGTAACGGTAGCACTCTTTGAGCAAGAGCCTAAGTTTGACGAGCACTTGTCTATACTTGACAATATATTCCACTACGAGCACCCCGTGGCTGAGGCACTACGCGAGTATGAGCGTTGGAGTGAGAAGGCATCAGAGCATCCTACGGAGTTTGCCAACGCCATCACCAAGATGGACGAGATGGGCGCATGGGATTTTGAAGCGAAGGTGAAGCAGATACTGGGTAAGCTGAACATTCACAACCTAGACCAAAAGGTGAACACCCTAAGCGGTGGACAGCGTAAACGTGTGGCTTTGGCACAAACGCTTATAGATATAGGCTTTGAGCACAAGCACGTGCTACTGATAATGGATGAGCCTACCAACCACTTGGATGTAGCTATGGTAGAGTGGCTGGAGCATTACCTGAACCAACAGAACGTGACCCTGCTAATGGTGACGCACGACCGTTACTTCCTCGATTCGGTTTGCGATGTGATATGGGAGATAGACGGCAGCGATATGTATACCTACAAGGGCGACTATGAGCGTTACCTAGAACAGAAGGCGGCACGCGTAGAGAATCAACAAGCGAACATAGACAAGGCTAAGAACGAATACCGCAAAGAGCTGGAATGGATGCGCAAGCAACCCAAAGCACGTACCACCAAGGCACAGAGCCGTATCGATAGCTTTTACGAGATAGAGAAGAAGGCAAAGCAACGTATAGAGGACAATCAGGTAGAGCTACAGATGAAGATGAACCGCCTTGGCGGCAAGGTGGTAGAGATGAAGAAGGTTTACAAGAACTATGGCGAGAAGGTGATACTGAAAGGCTTTGACTACACCTTCAAACGAGGGGAGCGTGTGGGCATAGTGGGTAAGAACGGTGCGGGTAAATCTACCTTTCTGCAA
>CAZPDA010000028.1:0-20479 GCA_964585115.1 uncultured Flavipsychrobacter sp. | reverse complement strand
CACCTACACATAGTGAAAAGACAATAATTAATATTACAATATAAATAGACCTCACAGCTCTAAGATAAACGATACTTATCTAAAGTCTTTAATACATCATCCTTATAAGTATTACCTATCAAGGTTGTATATATGCCTAGCCTGATCATATTCCCCTCCACTTCAGACACATGCTTTAAGTTAATTAATGAGGACCTGTGCACACGCAAGAATGTTTGAAACTTTTGTAGCATATCTTCCATACTCTTCATAGTGCTATGTATTACAAGAGAGCCGTCTTTTAACCAAAGCCTTACATAATCTTTCATTCCTTCTACATAGTAGAGTTCGTCCAGAAAGACCCTTACAAGCTTCCCTTCTGTTTTTACAAAAAAACTATCTTCCAAAGAGTTTTGCTCTTGAAGACCATTTCGTTCTTTACTATTATCTATGGCTTTTTGTACTGCTTGTACAAACCTATCGAATGCAATAGGCTTGAGCAAGTAGTCAATAGCATTAAGCTCGTAGCTTTCAATAGCATATTCAGAGTAGGCTGTGGTAAAGATGACCATTGGCGGGTCTTTGAGGCTACGTAGGAGGTCCATGCCCGTCACTTCAGGCATATTGATGTCTAGCAGTAATAGATCCACCTCTTGCTTGTTCAGCATAGCAAAGACCTCTAATGCATTACTGCAAGCACCTACCAGCTCTAGCGTTGGCACTTTACCTACATACGCTGTAAGTATATCTCTCGCTATCGGCTCATCGTCTGCTATCAATACTTTTAAACTCATACCAATGATATTGTCAGGTCAATAGAATAAACACCGTTCTCTTTTTTCTCCTTAAGCTGGTATTTTCCCGAATATAAAATACTTAATCTTTTGCGAAGGTTGTTCAACCCTAGTCCTCCTGCATTCAACTGTTTATCTGCACCTTCTTTATAGCTGTTAGACGATCTGATAGTAAGTACATCGTTCTCTATTGAGAAATGGTAATCGATAAAATAATTATCGGCAATAACGCGGGTTGCGTACTTAAAAGTATTCTCTAGTATAGGCAACCAAAGCAATGGTGGTAGTTTATAATTATCATCTGCATTGATGTAGAATGCTACATTCTCTTTTTGTTGCAAACGCAGCAGCTCCATATCAATATATGCGTTCATTACCTCTTTCTCTTTCTCATATGGCATGGTGGCAGCATTAGCATCATACAGCACATAGCGCATGATAGACGACAACTGCAGTATAGAGTCCGGTGCTTTATCTGATTTCTTTAACGCTAGTCCGTAGATGTTATTGAGTGTATTGAACAGGAAATGAGGATTCAGTTGGTTGCGCAGTAACCTAAGCTCTGTTTCCAATTGTTTTTTCTTTGCATCTTCTGCCTGTCTTTCTTTTTGCCAATACTCATTCATATACCACGCCATGGTAAACACCACTACCCATATCAGTAACCCGAATGCAAATGATAAGACCTCTTGAATAAAAGTAGCTGCGCTCCAATCAGTAGTGACCGGAGATGTAAGTATACTTACCTCATACACTTCTATACCGGGATAGTAATGCTGCATAACTTTGAATATCAATACATACAATGCACCAAATGCTAACACCAACGCTAATGCAGAGACGATATATAGAGCATAGCGTCGTTTACCTATAGTCTTAGGAACAACAACAAAGTTATTGAGCCAAGTAAGGATAAAGAGCAGCACAATACTACATGCCTTGAACGATAGGTATACAGACTTAGGGTAAGTATCTGCATGGCTATTTACATCAAAGAGGAACAGTATAGCAATGATCCAGAAATATATATTTCTGGCAGTTCTTGACCTGAGGGATGTACTTAAGTTTGACATAATTGTACCACAAATAAACAACTAGCTATAGTAAGGTAACAAGTATAATAGACGAACGGGCTATTTTCTTAGACCAAATGCGTAGATATTATTCGTCGAATAATCGTCTCAGTTAGTCGAAAGCTTTTCACTGACTTGCCGGCTCTTCATTCCTTTGCACTGTACTTCAAAAAACAATTAGACATGAAAAAATTACTCCTACTACTTACTATTGCTATCAGCATAAATAGCTATGCTCAAATTGGCGGACTATATAATCACAGACTGAACACTGTATTCGACAGCCTATGCAAGAAGTATAATATAAAAGGTGCATCTGCATCTATAGTTGTGCCCAACGAAGGTATATGGGAGCGTGGCTATGGTGTTTCTCACGGCTATGTACCTATAACGCCTAGCCACCACATGGGCATTGGCAGCAATACTAAAACCTTCACTGCCGTAATGATGCTAAAGCTACAAGAGCAAGGCAAGCTAGACCTTGACGACACCATTGGCACATGGGTACAACATCAAAATATACCCGGAGCTATTACCATCAGGCAGCTACTCAACCATACCAGCGGACTCTATAGCTTTACTAACAATAATGCTATGAACAACTTCATAACACCACCATATACACAAGTATGGTCTATTGACACGGTACTAAGCATGGTAAAAGCTCCTGTGTCTGCTGCAGGAACAAAATGGGAGTATTCTAATACTAACTACACCGTTGCTGGTCTCATCATCAGGGCTGTAACAGGGGTGCCACTGCATCAGGCTTTCCGCAATGAATTGCTAGCTCCCAACAGCTTGAACGACACCTACTTCTTCCCTCAAGAGGCTCCTCCTACGGGGTATATTCCACATGCTTGGTCTAGCGTACTGAATAGTGGCTCTGCTATGCAAGATATGGTTGCCGTTCACAATTATTCTCACAATGCTTTTT
Source organism: uncultured Flavipsychrobacter sp. (assembly GCA_964585115.1). GTDB lineage: Bacteria > Bacteroidota > Bacteroidia > Chitinophagales > Chitinophagaceae > UBA5543. Next base: position 17,699 of record CAZPDA010000028.1, on the reverse strand, counting down.
TGAGCTTGGCCAACACGGCAGGTTGTATTGTTTCCACAGCAAAAGACAACGCTATATTTTGGCATAAGCTGGTATCAGGACAATTACTAAGCGCGCAATCTATGACAGAGCTAGAGACCTTAGTACCGAATGAGGCTTATGGTCTTGGCATCTTTAAACTAAATGGTTTTAACGGAAGGTCTATCCTCACACACGGAGGTACAGGCTTTGGCTTCATCAATGAGAACTTAGCAGACAAGACATCTAAAGTTAGCATTAGCGTACTTACCAACCAAGATAGCATTAGCAATCAGATACTACTAGGTATCGTTATAAAAGCACTACACAATGTGACCATACAACATACAAATGTGAATAGCATTAGCATAGAGCGAAACATCAAAGTATATCCTAACCCTGCAAAAGGTCAACTGAACATCAACATAGAAAAAACTAAAAATGCCGTAGCTACTATTTACGACATCAAAGGACAAACAATAAAACAGCAGCCCCTACTAACTAACCAAAATACGATACACATACCCGATGTGCCTAATGGTATGTATCTGCTGAACATAACCGAAGGAGGAACAAGTATCCACAGGCAAACGATACAGATACACAATTAACCAAATGAAAGAAAGGGGAACAAATTGTTCCCCTTCACTTTTATAACAGTATTATATTCTACTTCCAGTTCACACCTGCTTCTCTTAGCACTTCTCTTATAGCCTCATAGGTTTTGTAAACAACTGGTGCCATATCTTGCTCAGATACCCAGCGTGCTTCTTCTATATTCTCTTCTTCCTGTGGTTCCAGCTTATCGGCATTAGTGCCTGTCATCTTGTACCAAGCCGTACACTTTAGCAGGTTCTTATTACCCATACTGTAGATGTGATAGGTATCACACAGCTTGTCTCCCAGCTCTATGCTACTCAACCCTGTCTCTTCGCTTACTTCCCTTACCGCACATGTAGTTATATCCTCACCATCATCCTTTTTCCCTTTTGGCAAGTCCCACATACCTCTGCGGAATATCATTAGCACCTCACCATCTTCATTGAATACTACTCCCCCACCTGCTTCCACAGGCTCGTATAGCTTATATAGTTCTTTTTGCAATTTTTCCAGAGAGTCATCTATTACGATAGTACCCGCTGTACCCGGCTCGTCAAGATGGTTGAAAGCACGTTCAAAATTGCGCGAGGTAGCACCTCTAAAACACAAGTACCCCTCTGCCTTAGGATACTGCTTCATATAGGCAGAACCGCTATTGGTAAGTATTAAGGGCTTGTTTGCGTAGTATATTTTTTGTGTAAAGTCCATTGGATCTATTTGTAAACATTAGCGAATTGGCGTAGGTTTGAGCGCAAATGAGTACACAAAAACATTTTGCCGAAAAACTATTGCAAATTAAAGCTTTGCAAATCAACCTGCAAGAGCCATATGTTTGGGCTTCAGGGTGGAATTCTCCTGTATATTGCGATAATCGTAAAGTATTGTCATATCCTTACGTTCGCGATTTTGTAAAAAGTGAACTGGCTAATATGGTGCTGGAGCAGTTTCCTGATGCGGAAGTGATAGCCGGAGTAGCTACAGCAGGTATACCACACGGCACAATGGCGGCAGACCTATTAAAACTACCATTTATATACGTACGTAGCAAACCAAAAGCTCATGGTATGGGCAACCAGATAGAAGGCGTGCTGCAAGAGGGGCAGAAAGTAGTAGTGATAGAAGACCTTGTATCTACAGGTAAGAGCAGCCTAGAAGCAGTAGAGGCCATCCGCAAAGCAGGTGGAGACGTAATAGGTATGTGTGCACTGTTTACCTACGGGTTCGATGCATCTGCGCAAGCTATGGAAGAGGCAAATGTGCCACTACATACTATCAGCAACTATAATGCACTAATGGAAGTAGCAGAAGAGCAAAAACTGATAGAAGCAGACCAAAAAGCTACGCTTGAGGATTGGCGTAAAGATCCTGCAAGCTGGAGACAATAATACAAGATACCATCATCATAATATGGCCTGGCTAAGACTGATACGCTGGCAAAACCTGATCATAATATTCCTGACGCAGTTGTTTGCTTGGGGATGCGTAATTGTGCCTATGCGCAACTACACACAGGTGCCGCTATTGCTTAGCTGGGGCAACTTCCTCCTTATCAGTGCATCTACTGTACTGATAGCCGCTGCGGGCTATATCATCAATGACTATTTCGACATTAAAATAGACGCCATCAATCGTCCTGAAAAGATGATACTGGAAAAGCGCATCCCTATGCGTATGGCTATCGTGATGCATAGCCTCATCAATTTCATAGGCATATTTATGGCATTGATGGTAGCCAAGCAAGGCAATGGTGTTCTTTGGATATTATTGCAACTAGGCTGCACCATGCTACTGTGGTTCTACTCTACCAACCTCAAACGACAGTTTGTAACAGGGAATGTAGCGGTAGCTCTACTTACAGCATTTACCATTGTAGTACTGATGGTATACGAGCCGGGCATACATTACTATCTTTTCAAACCCTACTTTATAGACACGACACAGGGCTTGATACCTAACCCCGTATGGGTATTGGGTATCTATGCATACTTCGCCTTTATGCTTACGTGGATGCGTGAGGTGGTGAAGGATATGGAAGACTTTAAAGGAGATATGGAACAAGGCTGTGTGACCATGCCTATCAGATGGGGACTGCTACGCAGCGTACGCTTTACGCAAGCTCTGGGCGTACTTACTATAATACCGTTGGTATTGGGTTCAATAAAACTATTCAATGCACAATGGATAACACTAGGTATATACACACTAGTGGGGCTAGCTATGCCTTTGACCCTATGGATCTATAGCCTGCCTAAGAAAGCTACTACTAAACATTATCATATAGCAAGTCGTCAGCTCAAGTGGATCATGGTACTGGGCATCGGCTCTTTGATCATCTATTATATTCAAACTTATGCATAAGAGGATAATTTTAGCATCTCAATCACCACGCAGAAAACAATTAATGGAGCAAGCAGAGCTCTCTTTCGAGGTAATGGTATCGGACGTAGACGAGACACCACCGGCAGGTATGCAAGCGTATAACCTACCGGAGTTCCTTGCCAAGAAAAAAGCAAATGGTATAACCGTTCCCGACCCCGAAGCGATAATCATTGCTGCAGATACAATAGTGGTACTGGACAATGAAGTTCTGGGCAAACCTCAAGACGAAAAGGAAGCCAAGAAAACGCTTAGGAAGTTATCGGGTAATATGCACGAGGTGATAACAGGTGTTTGCATCAAGCAAGGTTCAAAAGAAGTGTGTTTTTCTGCCACTACAGAGGTGTTTTTTCGTCGCCTGTCAGACAAGCAGATAAACCACTATGTAACTAACTACGAGCCCTACGACAAAGCAGGAGGCTATGCCATACAGGAATGGATAGGCATGGTAGGCATCAAGAAAATAAAAGGAGACTACTATAACGTAATGGGACTACCCATTGGCAAAGTAGTAAAGCACCTTAAGTATTTAAACATCAACAACTAGGTCGGACAGTTGCTTGCCTATAAGGCTACCCATAGCCACACCCATACCGCCCATGCGGAAGGCTCCGTATACCCTATTAGTAAATGAACGTACTATAGGCTGCTTGTCCTTACCAAACGCCATAATACCTGCCCAGCGCATATCTATCTCATAGTGCGTATCAGGGATGATGACCTCTTTTAGTTTATGTTCCAAGTTTTGTTGGATAAGCTCTGATGTTTCCATTTCGGTCGTGGTCTCTCCATCAAAGTCCAGATTGCGACCACCACCTAGTAGTATGCGTCCGTCTATCTCGCGGAAGTAATAATAGCCTTTATCAAAATGGAATACACCTTTAAACCTCAACCCATCAATAGGCTTGGTAATGAGTACCTGCCCCCTACCCGCAGTCACATCTACATCGGGTAATAATTGTTTGGTAAAGGCATTGGTACAGAGGAACAATTTATCGCAAGAAAGAGATATACCATTCTCCATTGACACCCTTACTCGGTTCTCCTTTTCCTGAAAATCAGATACGGTAACTTTTGTCTTTATCTCTACTCCGGTAGCAATAGCGTAGTCTATCAGTGTACGCATCATCTTACCTGTATGCAGCCCGCCCTCGCAAGTATTCTCTATAAGTGCCTGTGTGTTGCCAAAGCCAAATTGCTGCAACTTATCGCCTGCCAACCTGAAAGAGGCACGTTTATTAACCGACAGTAAAAGCTCATTGAGGTAGTCGATACGCCCCAACGCATATTTTTCATCCTCATTTATCAGCTCGTAGCTACCATTGGCCTTATATCCTATACGCTCATCGCCCAGCCTTGAGCGAAGCAGATCCAAACCTTGCTTACGCCGTTCAAATAGAGTGACTACCTCACTCTCGCTCATATGTTGCAAGTCGTCTAAAAGCTCTGTAACACTGCCCATACAGGCAAAACCCGCATTTCGTGTACTGGCACCTGTTGGCAAAAAACCGCGCTCCAATACCAATACTCTTTTTTCAGGGAAACGCTCCTTTAGCTCTATAGCGGTACTCAAACCTACGATACCACTACCTACTACAATGTGATGATAATGCAATAAACTTTGTTGCTCCCAATAGCTGAACATAGTGCAAAGTAAAAATCTTTACCTTAAATTGGCAGTATGAAAAAGCTGTTCTACTCACTTATATGCATACCGTTCTTAGCGAACGCACAACAAGCCGAAGACAAACCATTTGAAGGTTATTTTGAGAAAGATTGTTATGTATATGTAGCATCTGAGCTAACCAAGCCTGATGGTATCTTCAAAAACCTGACCGCAGGTAAAGTAACAGAAGACACCAAGACCATCTACCTGACTACACAGACCTATCTTGGTAAGAAGCTTGCCGACACTACGATAAATGGCGTGCGTATAGTGCAGACCAATGTAGACAGTGTAGCCAAGGCTAATGCTAAGGACTTTAAGCAAAATAAAGCAGCAGCATTCCACATTACGAATATGATACTACGCCCTGACACTTGCGATGTGTGGGTCTTCCCTATCAATGTGAAGAAGTCACTATTCAAATGTAGCACAGAGTACTCTGCTACGGGGTGTAAAGCCAAGTTCTTCTTCAACCAATCGCCGCCAAAGTTCATCTATCGCAGAACAGATTGCGAAGAGCTATAGGAAACCTTAATAAATAGGGTTGCTTTCCTAAGCCATTTTGTATTTTTGCCGTCCATCACACAGATACAGCAATTATAATGGAATACAATTTCGGCGAAATAGAGCAGAATGCGCGAAAGTTTTGGCAAGAGAATGAGGTTTATAAAGTAAGTAACAACAGCGATAAGCCTAAATTCTATGTATTGGACATGTTCCCTTACCCAAGTGGTGCGGGTCTACACGTCGGTCACCCACTGGGCTACATAGCATCAGATATATATGCACGCTACAAAAGGCTAAAAGGCTTTAACGTACTGCATCCTATGGGGTACGATGCATTTGGACTACCTGCCGAGCAGTATGCTTTGGAGACAGGGCAACACCCTGCCGTTACCACCGAGCAAAATATCAAACGCTACCGCCAACAGTTGGACAATATCGGCTTCTGTTACGATTGGAGCAGAGAGGTACGCACCAGCGACCCTAACTATTACAAGTGGACGCAGTGGATATTCTTACAACTATTCCATAGCTGGTTCGACCGTGCACAGCAAAAAGCAAGACCGATAAGCGAACTGACCGCAATATTTGAACAAGAAGGAAATGCCAACCATACTTCCCCTACCGATGAGCAACTAAGCTTCAGCGCAGAAGAATGGAAGGCTATGGATAAAGCGGAGCAACGCAACATATTGATGGGCTACCGCTTGGCATATCTAAGCCATGCAGAAGTATGGTGGTGTGAGGCACTGGGCACGGTATTGGCAAACGACGAAGTGCAGAACGGTGTATCAGAACGTGGCGGACACCCTGTAGTAAAGAAGCGTATGAACCAATGGTTCTTGCGCATAACAGAATATGCAGAGCGTCTATCTGCCGACCTGAACAAGCTAGACTGGACAGATGCGATGAAAGAGATGCAGCGCAACTGGATAGGTAAGAGCGAAGGTGCAGAGGTGGAGTTTTACCTCTCCAATAACAAAGAGGTTTCCATCAAAGTATTCACTACTCGACCTGATACCATATATGGTGTAGACTTTATGGTATTGGCACCAGAGCATGAGTTGGTAGATGAAATAACTACAGCAGAGCAAAAAGCAGAGGTAGAAAAATATAAAGAGTACGTACAGAGCCGTAGTGAGCGTGAGCGTATGACGGAAGTAAAGAGCATCACGGGTGCTTTTACAGGAGCATATGTTACGCACCCGTTCACGCAGAAGCAAGTGGCTGTATGGATATCAGAATATGTATTGGCAGGCTATGGTACAGGAGCTATAATGGCAGTACCGGCAGGCGATGAGCGCGACCATGCTTTTGCTAAGCACTTCGGCATAGACATCACCAATATATACGGCGACCTATACAACGGAGAAGAAGCATACACAGAGAAGAAAGGAACGATAGAGAATAGCGACTTCTTATCCGGTGTAGCCATGCCTGAATCAATAAGCGTTGCCATAAAAGCAATTGAAGAAAAAGGATTGGGTACTGCAAAGGTGAACTATAAGTTGCGCGATGCAGGTTTCAGTCGCCAGCGTTACTGGGGCGAGCCATTCCCAATAGTATATATAGATGGGCAGCCTTATGCTACCGACGAGCAAGAGGCTGCAAGTGCAGGTGCTACCCTACCTGTGGAACTACCACACGTAGAAAGCTACAAACCGGGACCTGAAGGGCAAGGACCATTGGCAAACGAGACCGACTGGGTAAACACACCTGCGGGTAATCGTGAGACCAATACTATGCCTGGCTACGCGGGTAGTAGCTGGTACTTCCTTCGCTATATGGATCCGCATAACGACGAGACATTTGCGGATAGAAAAGCTACGGACTACTGGCAAGCGGTAGATGTGTATGTAGGTGGTACGGAGCATGCCGTAGGTCACTTGCTATACAGCCGTATGTGGACCAAAGCGCTACACGACCTTGGGCATATAGGTTTTGATGAACCATTCAAAAAGCTCATCAACCAAGGGATGATACAAGGTAGCTCTAGGTTTGTATACAGACTGAACAGCAGCGTAGGCGAATTCTTAATGAGAGACGTATTGCAGAACGAGTTGAAGCAACACGATTTCAAACACCAATTCCAAGGCATACCTGTAGATGCAGATTTCTATAGCGAGCAATTGAACGTAGCACTTGAGGTTACTTCTCAAAAACTTATCGGCGATAAGTATAAAGATGCGACTAAGAGTCATCCTGAGTGTACACACGTATACATCAGCTATGAGGAATTGTTTGAGAAATTCCGTGCAGGAAGAGACTACATGGTCAATTGGTTGACACAGTTGGTTACAGGCAAAGAAAATTATCATTCTAAGAATGGTAGCCGCCAATTCTTCATGTCTCACGGCTTGATAAAGCAACTCGGCAAAACAGACCTTGACAAGCTGCATGTAGATGTAAGTTTGGTTGACGGTATGGAGTTGGATATTGAAGGCTTCAAGCAATGGAGACCTGAATATGCAGATGCTGAATTCATACTGGAAGATGGCAAATACATCTGTGGTGCAGAGATAGAGAAGATGAGTAAGAGCAAATACAATGTGGTGAATCCTGACCACATCGTTGCTCAGTATGGTGCAGATACTTTCCGTATGTATGAGATGTTCCTTGGACCTATAGAGGTGAGCAAGCCTTGGGATACCAAAGGTATCGAAGGTGTACACCGCTTCTTGAAGAAGCTATGGCGTTTGTACTTCGACGAGCAGAAAGGATGGATCGTGACAGACGAAGAAGCTACAAAAGACGAACTAAAATCACTACACAAGACCATCAAGAAAACCGGCGAAGATATTGAGCGTTTCTCGTTCAACACATCGGTGAGCCAATTCATGATATGTGTAAATGAGCTTACTACCATGAATTGCCATAAGCGTGCAATACTAGAACCGTTGGCTATATTGATAGCACCATTTGCGCCACACCTTGCAGAAGCATTGTGGAGCAAGCTAGGTAATAATGATAGTGTAACGCTTGCAACCTTCCCTGAGGCAGACAATCAATATTTAGTAGAGAATAGCAAGGTATACCCTGTAGCCATCAACGGTAAAACAAGAGCCGAAATGGAGTTTCCACTGGATATAGATAAAGCTGAACTAGAGAAACAAGTGTTGGCTAACGAAACTGTTATTAAATGGATGGATGGTAAGCCTGTACGCAAGTTTATCTACGTACCAAACAAGATGATCAACGTTGTGGTGTAAGCATCGCATTTAGCTCGGTAGCCAGCCAACCCGCCATCTGCCGAGCACCATAATCATTCATGTGATTACCATCTTTCCAGAAGAACCGGTTTTCATAAATACTTTTAGGAGGTATCAATACGGTACCTCTTTTTTTGTACCACTCATATTCCTGTGGATGCTCCCAAGAACCATAAGCAGGCAAGTACAAGAAAACCACTTTACAATTATTCTGTTGCAATAGCGCTACTGTCTTGTCTAAATAGCTAAGCGGATACTGATAATAGAACCAACGTGCCAGCCCTTCGGTACGCACCATCTTGGTCATACGCACTTCCTTCTGGTCATTTAGCACTTGGGGTGTAGTATGTGTTGTATCTAGCTTATGCCCATACACATCTGTATTTACAGGTGGCAAGTTATGTACATCAAACCAATTGCTTCGTAGGTTATCAAAACGAGCGGTAAGCGCATTGCCTATATCTTGTAGATAGTTATCGTTGAATATCATTACGGGTGCAAACAATTCTTGGTTCGTTGCCATATACCCGAAGTCAGGATGCCCGTCCCAATTCTCTTTTGCGGTCACTTCTATCACTATACACTTAGGCTTCCACTTCTCTATTGCACGTTTGGCCAAGATGTAATGCATATTTCTACCAAAGCGGCAGTAGCCTAGGTTCAGCACATTCATCTCACCACCTAGTTGCTGCAAACTATCTTCTATATACTTGTCACCTATGCCATCTATAGTGCGTGATGAACCAAGAAAAACTATATCAGCGGGGTGTTCGTCATTATGCAGCCTATCATATATCCAACCGCTTTTACCCATACAGTTATACTTAGGGAAATAGTAATTGAAGCGTTCATTAGCAGGCACGATAAAAACAATGGCTATCACCAATGCTATTGGCAATAGGAACAAGATAATGTTCGACCATATTTTTTTACGTTCACTCATCTGCTAAAACTGGAAGTATATGAATTTAGGTGTGGTCTCATAAACACCAAACAATAATATCCATGCTATGATAAAATAGTAACCCATCCATCGCACCAGCTTGGGCGACCTATTCACTATAGTTCTTATATCTACCTTAAGCAATACCACCTCTATCAGTACGAATAGCAACATGGATAGCACCATGAATAATAACGGTACTCTCAAAGCATTTACACTATGCACTTTATCTACCAATGCATATAGCTGTGTAGTAAAGCTATCCATGTTCAGCGACAATGAGCCTAACACATCCCAAGCATTCTGCATGTCACTAGCTCTAAAGAACACAAAGCCTAATACCACTATATGAAATGTGATGAACCATCCACCCAAGCTACTGACTACAGCAGGTAGCTTTATGTTTGCTCTTAGCTTCCGTGTAGCATTCTCTACTATAATCCATATAGCATGCACCAGACCAAACATTACAAAAGGCCAACCTGCACCATGCCATATACCTGATATCATAAAGACAATGAATAGATTGTAATACAAACGAAATGTACCTACCCTATTACCACCCATAGGTATGTAGATATAATCTCTAAACCATGTAGATAGGGAGATATGCCACCTACGCCAAAAGTCGGTAATTGATGATGCAAACAAAGGCTGCCTGAAATTGACCATCAGCTCAAAGCCCATCATACGAGCAACACCTATGGCAATGTCAGAATAACCGGAGAAATCGCAATATATCTGAAGGGTAAACGCATAAGCCGCCAGCAATGCCATATTACTGCCATACTGTTCAGGGTTGTCGAACACGGGGTCTATGTAAGTAGCCAAGTTATCCGCAATGACCATTTTCTTAAAGAAGCCCAATAATGCTATGCGAAAACCGATACTAAGGTTCTTGTACAGCAACGGATGCTTCTCTCTGAACTGTGGTAGTAAGTTTTGCGGACGCTCAATAGGACCAGCCACCAGCTGAGGAAAGAACATGACATATGTAGCATAGATGCCGTAATTCTTCTCCGGCTCTTGCCTACCCCAATACACTTCTATCACATAGCTTAAGCTCTGGAAGGTATGGAATGACAGCCCTATAGGCAGTGCCCATTTAAGTACACCTAAAGAATAGTTCCAACCGAGGAAGGACGCAAGGCTATTTACATTCTCTGAAAAGAAGTTGAAATACTTGAACAGAAACAACACACTACAGGTAGCCAGTATACTCAACACCAAGTATCGTTTCTTCTTTCGCTTATCCTGAACCTTAGCTATACCCTGAGCCGCAAAGAAGTCTATAGTAATGATGCCAAAAAGTATCAATAGGTACTCAGGAATGAATGAACCGTAGAAGTAACAGCTGGCTACTAATAGCAACATCCACCTATACTTGTGCGGTAGCACATAGTACAGAAAAAGCACAATTGGCAGAAATATGAGGAATACTATAGAGTTGAACAGCATGAAGCTACTGATACAATTTGATGTAAGGTAGTAAAGAGCAACTAAACGCTCAAACACATATTAACATAACGCTATGCATAGATAGGTAATTCTGCCTTAACTTTGTGCCCGTTATGAAGATCAATAAAACAGCAATATTCCTGATAGCCTTTTTTCTGATACTAGGCACGGTGTTCGTATGGTATTCTATGGGGCAGTATAAGAATCAGCCTAAGCAACTGCCTGTGCTAGGCCCTCCGGGACACCGAGTTACAGAATTTGCGTTCACTGATCAAGAAGGGAAGACCTTTACCAATAAGGATGTAGATGGCAAGGTCTATATTGTTGAGTACTTCTTCACTACCTGTAAGGGTATATGCCCTAAGATGAATGAGAACATGAGCAAGGTGTATGAGACCTATCGTGGTAATGATGAGGTAGAGATATTATCGCACACAGTAGACCCATATAAGGACACCATTACTGCTATGAAGGCTTACAGCCTACGCTTTGATGCAGACCCTGAGCAGTGGCACTTCTTAACAGGAGACAAAAAGAAACTATACGATGCTGCACGCTTCAACTTCTTAGTGACGGCTGTAGACGACACTTCTAACGTGGATATTGCCAGCGACTTCATCCATACAGACCGCTTCATATTAGTAGACCGTGATGGTTACATCCGTGGTAGCTACAGAGGCACCGATACTGTAGAGGTCAACAACCTGATAGAAGATATTGACGTGCTACTGAATGAGGAAGAGAAGCCCGAGGCTGCTACTAGCTAGGGCTTACTATTACATATTCATTGTCCACCCCATTAGCAACCAACCGAGTACTATGAGTGGTGCGGGTATGCGCGTGAAGAACAGAATACAAAACGTAATAGCTACTACTACTACATTGGTCCACTCAAAAGGAACAGTATTAAAGAGTATCAGTCCTGATGCCCATATAATACCAACGATAGCGGCATTAAATCCTTCTAATGCACGGTAGATAATAACGTGTTTCTTCAAATTTTGATAAATAGGGAATAAGAAGAACAGCAATAAGGTACTTGGCAAGAATACAGCTATAGCCGCTACGATACAGCCTATTATTTGCCATACAGGTCCGTACTGGCTCATCACCAATCCACCCACATAGGCACTTACCGAGAACACTGGGCCAGGCACTGCCTGTACCATACCATAGCCGGTAAGCAATTGTTCGCCTGTTATTAGAGGTGTTGCACCCAATGCTTCAGGTCTGTTCACAAACTGGAACAACATCATAGGTAATAAAACCTGCCCACCACCAAACACTATCGAACCAAAACGATAGAAGTTCTCAAACACATTGAATATACGCCCATGCTCCAGCTCAGAGATACGTGCATACTCACTGAGCACACCAGCTACTAGAAACACTAATACAAATATCCCTAAGGTCATCCAGCGTATTGGTTTACGCTCGCCTGTGCGTTCAGGTATACGTTTATTACTAAAGTTGCTAATAACACCAGCCGTTATCAATAAAGCAGGGAATACCCATGGCGATGGAAAAAAGAAAGTAACTATGGCACAACCCACCATTATAGCCCAAGTAGCCACGTGCCGTACATTGGTCTTCATCATACGGGCAGCCGCATAGCAGATAAAGCCAACAGACATGGGTTGTATGTATTTGAAGAGATTGGTATTTATCTCCGCAGCATCAAAATACTTTACTAAAAAAGAGAATGCCCCCATCAATAATGCTGCGGGTAGTATCCATATCAATAAAGTGAGTATAGCCAAGGGAATACCGCCACGCTTATAGGCAATAAGTGTAACCGTTTGTGTAGAAGATGGGCCGGGCAGCATTTGGCAAAATGCATTGAACTCCAGCAATTCCTCTTCTGTAACGTCTTTTCGCTTCTGTACGAATGTGCGCACCATCATACCTATGTGCCCCTGCGGACCGCCAAAAGCGGTGAGCGTGTAGAGGAACACGGTCTTTAAAAATGGAACATGACGTAAAAGCGGCATACGTTTGTTTAACTATGAGCGCGAAAAATACTCAGAAAAAGTGAAACGAATAAATATGCAAATACCACCTTCGTTTTGTATCTTGCAGCCGAAAATTGAAAAAGAGATGACAGTACAACTTTTGAACAGTTTCTACGATACATTCCAATACGGTCTAGGTATGACTCTTTGCTGGGTTTTCATGTTCCTAATGACTATCGAGCTTATCTACGTAATGGCTAAATACTTAGGCGGTAAAAAATAATTTACCTTGTCTACCCCTCTAAAAGACATAGCAGGCATTCGCAAAGACTACTCATTGGCAGAGCTTAATGAGGAGATAGTGGGCGATGAGCCTGTAGCTTTTTTCAATAAATGGTTTGACGATGCCATGAAAGCTGAAGCCGATGAGGTGAATGCTATGGTATTGGCATCTGTAGATAAAGACCACAAACCACACGCCCGCATAGTATTGCTAAAAGGTGTGGAGGAAAACGGATTTATCTTTTTCACTAACTACAACAGCGCCAAAGGTTCAGACATAGCAGCTAACAATAATGTAGCACTGGTCTTCTTTTGGAAAGAACTGGAGCGACAAGTACGTATAGAAGGTACTATAGAAAAGATAGCTCCTGCTGCAAGTGAAGCCTATTTCAAATCAAGACCTGTAGGCAGCCAAATAGGCGCATGGTCTTCTCCACAAAGTAGCGTTATTGAAAATCGCGACGTACTGGAAGAGAACTACAAACGATTCACTGAAGAATACGGAGAGAACGTTCCCCTACCTACACACTGGGGCGGTTATAAAGTATCTCCAAACAGCATAGAGTTCTGGCAAGGTCGCCCAAGCCGTATGCACGACCGTATATTATTCACCCTTGGGGATAACGGAGAATGGAGCAAATGCAGATTAGCTCCCTAACTGTCACGACACCTTAACACATAGCATTTCATCACAATGCATACACTACTGGTTAGTAGAACTAATTCGGTATTAACATGCGAATAACAAGCTAACTATTCCATAAACAAAAGCTACGCCCTATCTTTGTATCAACATATGGTGATATCCTGTGGATAACATGTGAATTATCTGTTGATAAGTTATCCACAACATCCTGATATCTCAATGTTACAGCGTATTTTGCACATATATCTATTTATAAGATAGAATTCAGAAGAACTAAAACCATCTTCTACTAAAACAAAAGTGCAAAACATTCTTACATATAGTCTTATAAGAGAGGGGGCTCAGGGCCTTTCAATACCTGCACTCAACAACTACACAACACAACTTAAGTTCAACGAATTACAAACCCATGTAAATTCATTCGCTTATGCGTCACTTAACAAAACTGATCACAGGTATCAGCCTACTAGGGCTCATTGCATCGTGCAAGGCGCCTCAGAAGTCGATATATTTTTCCGAAAACGTTCCCCAAAACCCACATGTACAAGTTGACGTCATAGAGCGATTAAAAGAACTGACCATTCAGCCTGAAGATATTCTGGCCATAAACGTGACCACCATAAGCAGCATTACAGCAGTAGGCACAGTAGACCCTGCAGCTGTTTTCAATAATGGAGGTACCAGCTACATGATAACGGCATCGCTTGGCGGCGGACCAGGTGGCGGTGGCGCAGGTGGTGGTTCAAAAGGATTCTTGGTAGACGAGAGCGGCTTTATAGACTACCCTGTACTTGGCAAGATAAAAGTATCGGGGCTAACACTAAGACAAATAAAAGAGCTACTGACCAACAGGCTGAAAGCATATGTAAAAGAACCTGTGGTAGAAGCGCGCATCATCAACTATAAGATAACCATACTGGGCGAAGTAGGTTCTCCGGGGTCTATCATTGCACCCAACCACAAGATAAGTGTGGTGGAAGCACTTGCAGCCGCAGGAGATGTGCCAATAACAGGCAGAAAGGACAACGTACTGATAATAAGAGAGACCGAAGGACGCAGAGAATTTGCCAGGCTGAACCTGAATAGCAAGAATGTATTTCAGAGCCCTTACTACTACTTGAAGCAGAACGATATAGTGTATGTAGAACCTACAAGGCTGAAACGTCAGGAGACCAACGATTTCCTACGCTTCTACCTGCCTACTATCACTACACTACTATCTACAGCAATAACGATATATAGCGTAACACAATTGACGAAATAAGAACGACAGACAAAAGATAAATGCAACAGCAAGCCCCACATACACAATCACAAGTACAGCAGCCTCAGCAGTCTACACAGATACTGAAGCAACTGAACTCGTCGTTTGATTTCAAGCGGCTGTTAGGTGCTGTTGTGAGCAATTGGTATTGGTTCGTGCTATGTATCAGCCTTACAGTTACAGCAGGTTTCTTATATCTGCGCTATACTACACCGGAGTACTCTGTCAACAGCTCTATACTAATAGATGAAGAAGGAAATTCCCCAGCAGATAATGTATTGAGCCAACTAGCACCTGAACGTGAGAAAAGGGTAAACCTTTATAACGAGCGTGTGATACTAGAGTCTCAGGATATGATAGCAAAGGTGGTAGATTCTCTAGATCTGAACATTCGCTATTGGGCTATTGGACGTGTAAAGGAGACAGAGATATACGAAGAAAGCCCTATTAGAATTGTATTTGACACGGTAGGCTTTACAGGTAGACACGTAGAATTACAAATAGCACAAATAGTAGAAGGTCAGTTTGAGATAACAGAAGGTGAAGTTACCGAAAGAGTACTATACAATACACCTATCAAGCGTGACTGGGGTCGCTTCAGAATACTATACAGAGAGGGACCGGATGTAAATAGAGGCTATTTGGAAAGCACAATACTTAGAGTAGAGATAGACCATATCAGCCGTGCTACAAACCAAGTAGGCGGTAAGTTCAGCGTATATCTGAATGATGGGCGTAATAGCTTGCTAGACCTTGCATATACCGATAATATTCCAGATAGAGGTGTAGACTTCCTGAAGGTATTGATACACTTCTACCAGAAGAATGAACTGGAAAATATCAACCATACTGCACAAAAAACAAGAGAATTCATCAACGACCGTAAGGCATCAATGGTGAATGAACTGACCTCAATGGACTCATTGGCACTGAACATACAGTTGACCAATGACATTGTAAACCCACAAGCACAGACCAGTACATTCATCAGTGCTAAAACAAAATCTGAACAAGAGCTAGACCAACTATATTTACAAAAGCAAAGCATACAAACACTAAGGGATGCCATGCAGAACGGTGCCGGCAGCCGCAATGAAGTAATAGCTGGTGTAGGGGTTACAGACCCTTACTTATCCAACCTTGTAGCCCAGTACAACACATTGGTAAAACAGATGGAACAGCTTGCTAGAAACTATGGACCAGCGCACCCTGCTCTTGTAGAAGTAGAAAGCGAACTAGCTGCCATGAGGAAACGTATCAGCGATGCTGCAAACAAAGTAGAGAATGCTATACAGATACAGATAGCAAATGCTGCTAAAAATGCTCAAGAGGCTGATGCGAAGATCAAGACTGCTCCTAGTATCGACAAAGACATTAAAGACGTTACACGTAATTACCCCGTACTACAAAGCATCTATCTATTCTTATACCAAAAAGGTGTAGAGAATGAGATATCTGTATACTCAGCTACCAACAAATCCAAAGTTGTTGTTGTACCCCACTCTTCAGGAGGACCAATAAAACCAGTACCTAAGACCATCTATGCTATGATGTTCTTATTAGGACTGTTGGTACCAGGCTCTATAGTAGTAGTGAGGGAAATGATGAATAACAAGGTTATCAACGATAACGATATAGAAGCCATTACAGATATTCCGATACTTGGTTCTATTGGTCGTGTAGAGGAAGCTACTAATCGCGAGAACACAATAGTTGTTGGTCCGCATATACGCACGGGTGTTGCAGAGCAGTTCAGGCTGATACGTGCTAACCTTGAGTTCATGGCATCATCTCATGATAGTCGTGTATTCATGATAACATCGAGCTCTAGCGGTGAGGGTAAATCATTCATATCCATCAACCTAGGTATCACCATGACGCTGGCTAAAAAGCGTGTGGTGATCATGGAATTCGACCTAAGGAAACCAAAGGTATCCCAATATTTAGGGCTACCTAATACTGGCGGTATAAGTGGCTACCTTGCAGGCATGGGCGGACTGGAGAGTACACTAAAAGCATCCGGCATACACGAGAATCTTTATATAGCTAACTGTGGACCTGTACCACCTAACCCAGGTGAGCTACTGGTATCTGCTAAGACCAAACAGCTGTTTGATGAGCTTAAAGAGATGTTCGATGTCATCATTATAGATACAGCGCCTATTGGTCTTGTATCAGATGCTTTGGTACTAGCTAACTACTCTAACGTAAACCTATTTGTAGTACGCCAGTCTTATACGGCTAAAGACCAGGTGCGCATGTTCGATGTACTGAACAAAGATGGAAAAATACAGAACCCCGCTATCATATTCAATGGTGTAGAATTCTTGAAGAAGTACGGATATGGATATGGAAGCACTACGGGTTACGGATATTCTTATGGATATGGCTACGGTTATGGATATACAGAACCAACGCCTAAGAGGAAGAGAGAGAACTTCCTGACGAGGTTCTTTACCAAATAGTAGATAACGACTTATTTACATGCCAATAACAAACCATTAGTAAAATGGGGCGGTGGTATAATATAGCTTTGCGTATACAAAGAACCACAACCAAATGAAATTCAAAGGTACTAATGCATTTAGCTCTGCAAAGCAGCTATATCAGCTTTTCAACAAACGGCAAAAGAAGTCGTTCAGCTGGTTGGTTGTGCTTACATTTATTAGTTCGGTTGCTGACCTTGTAGGTCTGGGTTTTGTAATACCGGTAGTAGGTATTGTTCTTTCTGAATCTTTTTATGGTTCCATCACTACTAAGTTTCCATTTCTTGCATCGGTCTCTAAGAATGAGCTGCTGATA
>CAZPDA010000027.1:0-20604 GCA_964585115.1 uncultured Flavipsychrobacter sp. | reverse complement strand
TAATTGATTTAATTACTACTAATATTCATTCTCCGTACCATCCTGTGTGACAAGTCGACCCTTTCGTGAGTGCCTTTGCATTGTTTGAGCGAAACAGTCTGCTAGATCGGCACACTCACCACGTGGGAAGAACGATATACCTTGTCTACTGTCATTGAATAACCTATCCCAAATAGAAGCTCTAACACATACCATACCCGCCTCTGCTGTAGGCGTTCCCATATTCGCACGGGTTATTTTATCATTACCACCTTTTACAGGAACTTCTATTGCTATTACGCCCTGACTGGATAATGTTTGCTTTGCACTCTTACCACTGGCTTTGGCTTCTATGTAATGAGGACCTTGTTTTGTCTTCATCCATGTTATTAACTCAGGGAACTCATACCAACGCCAACCGATGTCATCAATATATATCCTGTTATTAAGTACACCAGACGATACATAAGCACTAGCCGCATTGTCATCATCTTTTGTATATGCCAAATCCCAATCAGTACCGAAACGCTGTAAATATTTCCTATCTGGGAAATCTTCATCAGGTACTTTGATAAACCACTTTGATTTCCATATAAGCCCTCCAGGAGGTGTAGGCATTTGCATAAACTGACCAGCATAACCAGCAGCACCCAAATCAATTCGAGCTTCTTCTATTGCTTCAGGACCTATCCTAATTGGGTCTAAAAGTCCATTCTTATAGAACTGTTTATATACCGCTGGCTTTACTTCATTTGACAACTCCGCAGGTAAACATATATGCCGTACACGCTTCTTAGGGTTATTCTTAGCTTTCTCCAACAGATATCCGGAAGGGTCATTAACAGCAAGCCTTTGCATAACTAGTATCAATACTGTTAGCTTCTTATCTACTTTACGGGTTGACAGGTCGCTACCAATCCACTTATTAGCTTTATCAAGTTCTGCCTTTTTTGCTGCTCTTTTAGGATCTAATGGGTCATCTACTGATTGTATGTGAGCATGTATACTCATTACAGCACCATCCGTGGAAGTGGTGTAACGCTGTCCACCTGCTGTTGTTTTGAAATTATGCTTACTCTTTTCATCAGGCTTAAGAAAGACATAAGGGAAGTATCGTTTATACTTTTCAGACCTAACGATGTCCCTGCACTTAACAGAGTGTTCTTTGGCTACATCATCTGTATAACTACCTGTAATATGTCTTAATGAAGGGTCAAGCGTCCAGCCCCACGCTTGCGCCATTTGTGATACTATAGTTGACTTAGTAGTACCGGGAGGAATGTTTATAATTAAATCGTAAAGTTTATCTTCTCTCCTTATTACACGCTCATATACTTGCTGTATTTCCCTACACACTACATCCATGTGCCAGTTCCAAACCATGTCCTCGCCTATCACCTCGTCCCAGAACTCTTTAACGAACTCTGAGAAGTGACGTCTACACAGTTCAGCCGCGGCAGCGTCACCACTTACCATTAAGTTTTCCTTCTTCTTGGTACTAGTTGCCATCAACGGGCTTCTTTTTAGCGTTCTTTATCTTTCTCAATGTGTCATCATCCAGCTTTGAGTAATCAATATCACCAGGCTCTTCTATCTGTATCGGTGCTCCATCCTCTCCAGTATGTTCAAGCCTTTGGGTCGGTCTGCCTAACGTATACTCAAGGACCTGTTTTATTGAGTTGATATCTCCGGCAGACATACCCTTTTGAAATGCTCTGATTACCACCTTCATAATCATTGGGGCATCCTTATCGGCAAGAACCTCATTCATCTCCTCGTATGTGTACCATGCCAGCTCCTTGAACACTGTTTTTACATCGTCACGGCTGAACCCTTTATCCTTCAGTATAGTGTATATCTTCTTTGGACGTCCTTGAGGATTACCACTGACACCCTTAGGCCAGCGTCCATCCTTCGGCGGCTCGTTCTTCTTGGTTGCAGTCTTCTTAACAGCGGCCTTTTTTGCTGCTGGTTTCTTAGTCGCTACCTTCTTTGTGGTTTTCTTGACTGCCTTTTTTGCAGGTTTATTCGCTTCTGTCATATTACCTGTTATTACCCTGTTTATACATTTCTATCACCGACATACTCAAAGTGGTACGTTTTAGCTCCGCACTCCCTAAATCCCGACCTTCTATCCATGGTTCCACCTACTGCTATCTTTCCCATTTCCCTTCTTGTTTCTATGTGCTCCCACACCTTTTGCTTCTTCATAGCCCTATATACAGGCAAGGCAGAGAACTTAGCCATTACCCTATACATTGGATACTCTTCTTTGAATACTCTCGTACTCTCGTTTATTAGCTTAATACCTAAGCCTAACCCTTGATAATCAGGATGTATTACTGTCCTATTGGAATGATAAATAGGTAATGTGTTCTTTCTGGTAGGAGTGTAGTTTGCGAAACACTGGAAACCTATTTGCTTAGACGCATGAAAAAGCCCGTACAGGTATAACTTCCCTCCGGGCAATTTGTCGCTTAGATAATGATACTTGCTAAAGTAATTCCAAGATTCTCTTCCGATCTTTCTGATACTGAAACATAGTTCTTCCCTTTCTTGAAAAAAAAAAGCGTCGTTCTCACGTCTCATAAACTTCTGCTCATTACAATCTATCACGAAATCAGGCCGCAACCACTCTAATACATCATTGTGGCATGATAGTAATATGATTTGCTTGTTGAACTTACGCGCGAACTTCTGAAGGCAATAAGACATCGCCCTTGCTACAGTTCTGTCAACTACGCTCGTCCACTCGTCAATACAAACGATTCCTTCAGCTAGTGACATCATTAATGCAGCTTCTGCCCTTGCTCTCTGCCCATTACTTAGGGTTTTGACTGGTCGCACCCAGCACGGAACGCTATTTAACCCTATCCCTGTAAGTAATGAGGCGCACTCATTGTAAGTAAAGTGCTTCGGAAACTGGTTTATAATGGGTTCATCCTCATTAATAACGCTCTGGAAGATATCAGGTCCGAAGATCTGCTTTGCTAATGTTGTCTTACCGCTCCCGCTCGCTCCGTATATCAGGCCTACATTAAACCCTTCCGGTATATCAATGTCATTGATAACAAGATGATGCACCGACTTCTTGTTAATGTCGATATCTAAGGCGTCGCATGCTTTTTTACATCTGAAGTTGTTAGATACTTCGCTTTGAAGTAATACTTCTACTTTGGTAGGTATATTCATAGTTATACGATTTTTACATTATATCCTTCTCCTATCAGGCGTTCATACAGCTCTTGGCAACTTTGTTCTGTTTCTAGTTGCACATGCAGGAAATGAGGCTCTTCTTCTTCTCCCTCCTTTGATTTACGCGGCTTCTTAGGTTCGTTGGTTTTGAAGACTTCCATCCCGAACTCCGTTAGCTCTTCCATTTTAAACTCCTGTTGTAGTACTTCCCAATCATACTGGCCAGCATGTTCATTATCGAGAATTATAAAAGCCTTCAGCTCTGCAGGTGTGAGCTTATCGGCATCACTTACCCACTCTTCAGGTATAGACCGGCTCTTTCTTACCTTCTCCCAGAAATCAACCGACTTCTTAGGCAGGTTTATAGATTTGTGTAATACCTCAAACTCTTCGGCAGACATATCCATTATCTTTTCTATGGTATCGCGGCGCTGATTACCACCGAACACTACACCCTTCTTTACAACTATTGGGCGGTGTTGCATCAGGTTGTGGTACCTGAGCAAGTTCTTACGCAGTTCCTGGAACTTGTTTTTCTTGATCTTGCGCGGGTTCTTGGGATTTGGTTGTATGTCGTTTATTGATATTACGTTCTCCATAATTCAAATTTAATTGATTATTTAGTAATTATTTGAATTACACAAAAAACCCCGCGTGGAAACGCAGGGTAATTCTAGCTAAAACTAGAAATCAAAACATACATTCACTACTATGTAGCTATAGGCTCGTATCTTATTGTCTCGCTTACTGCTTGATATTGAACTTCGGTTTTGCCTAGACCGTCGCATACTTCACAATGTATCAATACACCGTCAACATTATACCTACCGCTTCCTGACTCAGCGTCTACCGGGTCATCTCCACACTTAGGGCACTTGTAGTTGCTCCCCTCTCTCATGTTTAATATCATGGTTTCGAGTTCGTCAGAAGCGCCGAATTTAGCTATTAACTCTCTCAGGTCGTACGGTCTAACTCTAGTTAGGTCATCTAAGTTTGCCATGACGGTATATATTATATGCTAAGGTAATCAATTTAATTTACTCTTTTACTAATGGTAGATCCACCTTTATTAGTGCTTGCTCTCCTATCTGTAGGTGGTCTACATGGTACACATAGCAAACATTTTCTAAAGCATTCCATTTAACAGGACATCCGTGTATCATTAAACATTCCTGATCCGGATTAGGAATAAAGTCACTTATAAAAGGACTAGCACTTGCCCACCTCATAGGATGTCTTAAGTAATAAGGCATACATACCTCTATATGTTCATAAACACCTAACTCATTATGTATTTTACTAATTGCATCTTCAACCCTCATTATAAAAGGCCCATAATCATCTAAGTTTATTTTGTTCATAACTATTGGTTAATATCTTTAATGTCAATGTATTTACCTGCCTGCACATCGTACACGCGGAGCTCTGTATAAATGCCGTATGACTTCGGCCATGTATTGATACATTCCTGAAGTTCCTCAGCAAGCATTACTTCACTCATCCGGAGCACCTTTTCAAAGTGCGTAACCTCATGCACGCTATATAGTTTCATCTTTCACTATTATAAACTCGTTAGGGTACTTTATCGCTAACACATTGGCAGATTTGCAACCCATAGTTACTGTACGCCCTGATTTTTTATTGTATAACTGCACCGTTTCGTAAGACACTGGAGGTTCTGGTGTTTCAACTACTTGTATATGAGTTACAGCATCCATTGTGTAGAAATTACCCTTCCTCTCTCCTCTAGTAGCTTTACAGAACTCTTCTTTTGCATTATCTACAATGTAAACCCCATATAAAACACCATGTTTCTTAGTATTGAAAAACACAACAGTATCCTCAGGGATATTCCTATCTTCTACTTTTACCCACCTGTTTACATAACCTTCGTATATATGGTCGCTTAAGGCACGCCTAATGCTGAATGCTACTTCTGTATTTGTTTGAGATAATATGTTGGTAACATCATTGAATATTTGGTCTTGTGTTCTCATAGAAGCCTTTTTACATGTTTGGCAATGTGATAATGTTGAACTTACTTTTCACGGCTCTTGCTACTTCTCTTGGTTTTGCCTTTGGCTTTTTCTTTCTGTACTCTCTAGCAAACTCCCGCATTTTATGGACTTCTTCAGCAGTAGGCGTTCTATGACCTTCAGGTAAGTTTGTAGTTTCATTTTCCATCATCTCAGATAGAACATTGTTAGCATTTTGAAATTTCTCTCCTTCAGGAGCATTAGCAAATGCTTCTTGTGATTTCTTAACCGCACTTTTCATGCCTTCATTATCAAATACTGACATTGACAATAAGTCTAAATGTTTTTCTTGCATAATTATAACACCATTTGTCCCATGGTTGGGTTAGTCTGTTATATGATATCTTTCTTTGAGTTTTATTATTGTATTACGGAGCTGCACATCCAGTTCTTTCAACCTATCCTGATAAAACAGATCACCTTCAATTAATTGCTTCCGTCTGTTGTATTCATTATGTGCCTTGGTGAGCATGCGCTTATATTTGCTCACATCGGACATTGACCGGTACTTCTTGCCGCCGATAGGGCATGTATATTCCACGAATGAAATACCTTTCAAATACATTTTAGCACGTGCCTTTTGAAGCTTCTTTTGGAATACCTTATCTCCAATTCGCCCAACATATACACCAACTATATACGGTGTAATATCACCTGTACCGTGATTACATACAGCTAACTGATACATGCAAACAACTGTACTGGACTCTTCTTCCTTCGCCTCTTTAGGTACAATTACAAACCCCCTATTATGATATGGCGCTTTAGCTGGTAGCATTCTGTTTATGTTGTTATAATCGTTTAATGTATTCTGGACTAGTTGTTATGTGAATAATACTTTCTCCGTTGTAGAACTTGTGGAATGCTCTCCTAGCGTCCCCTTCACTACGAGCTTCTATTATACTTCCGTGGAAAGTTCCTGTTACTAAGTATGTTTTCATATCATGTTTCTTTTATGGTTATGTTATGTACTTTTTTCATTAGGCGGCGTCTCTTCTTGTATTCTTGGGTTCTGTAGCCCTTACTATCCTCAACTATCTCTTTACCTGTCTTAGCGTCGATGTAAACGAAATCAGCTACATACTTTAAGCTGTGTGTGCCTCCCTCGTTCAGTTCATAAGGCACTTGTCTTTGTAGCTGGCCAATCAAACCTTTCTTTAGCAATATGAGCAGCTGGCGATACCTCTTATACTCTTTTGTGCTGTCGAATAACATCCCATTCCACTCTACTTTCTTATTACCATACTTAGCTCTACCACTTGCCTTATGTTTAGGTTGTTCTTTCTTCCCACCTTTGATAGAGTAGCCTTTGATAGCCCCCTTATCAAGGAGCTCTTTTACTCTATCCTCAGTCCACCCTTTCCAGTCGTTCTTACCCACTACTATTTTTTAACCGATCTGTATTTCACTATTTGCTCATAAGATGACAATAACGGATAGCGTACACCTACGACAGTTAATACATAGCTGCTATCCTTATGCAAACCTGAATACATGTTACTACCATTAAACACACCTCTAAGCCACATATCAGATATCTTGTACACATCATTATCAGTGTAAATGAGATAATAACCTCCATACTCATCATGTATTCGTTCCTTATCTGTTACTGTTACAGTAACCGTATGGTCATTGTGAGTTATATGCCAATTGCATACAAAACCAACAGCTATCAAAGCAAACAACAGGACAATAATTACATTTCTTTTCATAGTTAAAACACCACACTTACGCAGTGGTCGCGTTATGTTTATTTAGAATAATCTCAGTTGCTTTTTCTTCTCAGATCTTGTTTGCCTATTGTCTCGCTTTGTTTTCTCCTTATGGCATGACTTACACAATGGCTGATAGTTAGAGAGCCAACACAAACCGCCTCCTTTATGTACTGGGTATATGTGGTCGTATTCTAATGGCTCATCCATATCTCCACACATCACACAAGGCACATCCTCATAACATCCTGCTATATACCAGTCGATATACTTTGATACGGTAGGCTGCTGACCTGCTAATATTTGAGTAACTGCATTTGCGAAAGAACTGCAAGACTCGCTTGCCCACCTACGTTGTCTACCTTTCAACTCCTTACCGCAACCACAACTACATATTTTACCAAGAGTTGGGAATATGATTTCAGTATAACAGTTAT
Source organism: uncultured Flavipsychrobacter sp. (assembly GCA_964585115.1). Lineage (GTDB taxonomy): Bacteria > Bacteroidota > Bacteroidia > Chitinophagales > Chitinophagaceae > UBA5543. Next base: position 13,242 of record CAZPDA010000027.1, on the reverse strand, counting down.
TATACCTTTTGAATGGAGAGAACTCCTGACGCTCAAACTTATTTTTGATTTCGCCACTTACTATCTTTTCATAAATAGATGTAGGGTCAAACTCTAGCACTCTCTGTATATGAGGATATTCGTCTCGCAAATACTCATACCAATACAAACCCGTGAAGTCTTTCTTTGGCAATGGTGCTCTACAGCTGGTTGGTTGTATGTTGTATAAGTCAATCATTAGAACGGCAAATCGTCGTTAAATTTTATTTCAAGTTGAGGGCTAATTATACCGTCGTACTCATTTCTTAGGCTAATCTCATTTTTGTACACATACTTCAACTCTGGGAAATTTGTAAGTGTTTCTTTGTGTACATCACCATCAAAACATGCAAGACAATATGTATCGAAATCATAATCAGTACTATGCTCTGTATTATAGTTTGCAAGCTCCTTATCTACTTTTTCACACCAATTCTTATGGTACAACTCACTAGCACATGGTACACAGTAAGATTTATAACCTTTCCATGTAGACATATCATCTGAACCGCATATTTTACATGTTTTCATCTATTAGTATTTTAGAATGGTAAATCGTCGTTATCAAGTTTATCTACGCCCATCTTTTCTTCTTTGGTCAATGGTCTAAAGTTTTCACCCGGCATTGATGCTGTAGGCATGTGTATTTGTTGCTGTTCAGTTGGTCCGTAGTCAGATATGTACTGTGTAGATTTGTCGAAGTATAGCTTAATGGAGTCCTTACCTATTCTTGTTTCCCCATTCCTATGCTTACCTATTATCACTATGAGTATACCCTCTAGGTCAGGGTTCTTCTTTATCTCTTCATCTGAAGGGCGGTAAAGCAACATGATAACATCTGCGTCTTGTTCAATTGCTCCAGATTCTCTTAAATCACTTGTCTTAGGAATGTTGTCAGCTCTACCGGTGGATGTCCTGTTAAGCTGTGACAGAGCAATGATTGTAATATCCAACACTTTCGCAAGTTGTTTAAGACCTCTTGATATCTTACTTATTTCTTGCTCCCTATTCATATTGCTGCCTGCATTATCCAACTCCACCAGCTGTAAGTAGTCAATGATTACAAGCCTTACGCCTCGCTTCTTTACCAGCTTCTTTATTTTAGCCTTTAGAGATGTTAGTGTAGCGTTGCCACTATCATCTATGTATATAGGCATATCGGAAAGCTTACTATCAGACAGTATATATCTATCAAACGTGCCTTGGTCTATAGTAACAGGTTGTTTGATATTCTTTAATGTCACCCTTGATACATTACTGTGCATCCTATCCACCAAAGAACCTCCACCCATTTCTAATGAGAATATCCCTACTCCTGTCGGACGTTCGGCGTGAGTTGCAGCATTCATAGCAAGTTGTAAGGCAAATGCAGTCTTACCAGTTGATGGTCTAGCACCTATTACAACGAAATCAGCAGGTTGCCAACAGATTAAAACTTCTTCAAGTTTTTTAAGACCAATACCAGGTCCATCATGTGTGATTTCCTTCTCTCTCTTTTCGATTGCAGATTTTATATTACTTCTTGATATAGCTCCTACTTGTATAGGGTCATTATTGACAGTATCGTTAAGTACCTGTATTAATTGGCTATCAGCCATATCTACCAAATCAAAAGCATCTACACTATCATCATAAGCCCCCTTTAACATTTGACCAGCTACCCTTATAGCTTCACGCTTCAGATAATACTCAAGCATAAGCTTACAATGATCTTCTACGTGTGCAGAACTAACGACGTTCATTGTTAACTCTGTCAAGTACCCTGCACCACCTATCAAATCTAACTGCATCATTTTGCGCAGCTGACCCATTACAGTCATTATGTCGACCTTTACTTCTAAATGATATAACTCTAATATTGCAGAGAAAATCATTTGGTGTGCATCCACATAAAACGCTTCAGGATGCTTTACCATAGATATCACTTCATCCAGCTTGTCAGTTTCTAACAGCATGGCACCTAAGATTACCTTTTCTAGTTCAGGGTCTTGAGGTGGAACTTTACCATATACCCCTACACTTATATCACTTCGCTGTCTTGTATTTCCGAAATCCTTACCCATTTTATTTACCTGTTAACTCTTTTGTTGCGTATGACATACCGTCTCCTTGTTCAGGAGTATTAGGTTTACTGTCAAATGATTTTTTGTATTTACCCTCTAACACACCTGCATAGTTTGTATCGTTCTTGATAATCCAATCAAAATTGAACCATTGCCTATCCTGTAACCCTTCAGATTTTGCAGCTGCTCCCAACACTTTGATGAAGTCGAAATTTTTATCATTCAATCTTGTTCTTAGCTTACGCTTTCTCGTATCGTTGAGTAATTGAAGCTTAGGGAAACCATACTCACTTGCGAATAAGTTCCACATATCGAAATATGGTTGATAAAACTTCGGCTTATTCTCGGTGATGAAATCAATAATTGACTTCTTATTTTTCTCAATGTTTTTATACAATTCCTGAAGCAGTGAAACGTCAGTTTCAACAGATACGTTAGTATCTATTTCTTTCTTCTTATTATTCTTATACTCATTATCTTGTATAGTGTTGTCAGGAAAAATCGTTCGTAAATCGTTCGTAAATCCTTCAGTGTTGTCTTCGTAGTTACGAGGGTTTGCGTAAGTGTCGTATTTACAAACAGTTATAACAATTCCCCGTGTTGTCCTCGTTGTTGTCACCATGCCCATGTTCGTTAGTACCTTCGTCGCTCTTTCGCATTGCGTTTTTGAGTACGTTTCTTTACGGTATCCAACGTACCAATGAAGGGCTTCCATCATATCAGGATAGCTAGTAAATAGCTGCCCTCTCTTGATGCCTGACTTCGGATTGTCAGTATGATTTACCTCTCTGAGTATATAGTCCCATATCTCACGAACGACAGGCGCACAATGAGCAATTTCACTATCACGTATTTTCCTAGCTTTTATGTAATATCCTCCGGGTACTGTTGGCATTTCTTACTTTGTCTTATTGATTATTCGATAGGTTTACCATAGCTCAAACTATGGATAAGGTGCTGGTTGCCATAGAAGGCTATCGTCTATTTTTCAGCATCATTACTACCCAAATACTTTTCTCTTTCCTTCATCATTAGTTCCGCTGTTTTGTATGACTCTTCTACAATCTTGCCTAAAGGCAATTCAGCAGCTACGCTATCGTGAGAGCAAGCACACATCCCTTGCAATACACAGCCCGCATAGTAGTCTAGCAATGTCATACCTTCCTTATAACCATTGTTAGATATAGATGGGAATGCCTGAGGTATTTCTTTTGTTTTATTCATAATGCTTATTGTTTAAAGTTTTTCTTCAATATTTTAAGTGCGTTAATCATGTTGTCTATTTGATGTTCATGTGTGAATTTTATAAGGGTAAACGGCTTCAGCTGCTCGGTATTAGTAGGTACTCCCTTAAATGGGTTTGATAATACAAGGCTGTCCATCTTTCCATTATTCATGGATGATGTCATACATATGCCTATTCCGTTTTTATCAAATATTACTACTGGTGTTTCGTGCTGTCCTATTAGAACTTTACCTGTTTGCATGAGTTTCTTCTTTTATTAGTAGTTGTGATTTTGGTTCTTCAAATAGTAGTAGCTGGTTAGGATTGTACGGTATAGGCTCAGGCGGTTCATTCAATCCACCATCACCGTCATCACGTCCCCAATTCCAATACTCCCATCTAGTACAGGTTGGCTTATCGTTCTCATCATATACCCATTCAGGAATACTATCTTCTATAAGCGATGAAGTGAATATTTTACACTTCTTATGCCCGTCAACACCTGTATGATAAAACTTCTCATGCCTGCATTGAGCACAATGGTTTGATATAAATATCTCCCCTTCAGTACCGTTTGATGGCATATAACTTTTACACTCACTCATTTTGAGAATATTGATTGTTGTTTACTTTTCTTTTGCTTGTTCATATCCTTTGCCAGCTGCTTTAGCCTGCTCTTGTTGTTCTGCATCCGTTTCTTTTGTGGCTCATGCCGGTATCTCATAAACTCCTCCTCAGATAAGAAGAACTTGTTCACAGCTGCTAACAACAAATCGTGTTGCTTCTGCAAATGCTGCTGATCTTCTATGCTGAGTAGTTGCTCCATTAGAATAATCTTTGTTGTATGGTTTTAGGCTTTTGTTTAGGCTTAACTGGTAGATGATATCTATTTTGAAATGTCATTAGTTCTTCAACTAATGAAGCATCTACGCCAGATTCTTCTTCATCATTAATAAGGTCTTCCCAATGCTCATACTGATAATAAAGCAGTCTGTTTAAGAACATGCACCTTATAGCTTCTTCTCTAGTCATACTTCTTATAAAAAAAGATGACTCATTCTGTAGACCCATAGGCCTACGATTTCTTGGCAACCATTCTCTTCCAAAGAATAAGTAAACACGTTCAGGATACTTTGTTTTACGCTTATAGAAATACTCTACACATTCAAAAGGAATAGGCTCATCTAGCTTCTTAGTATAGAATGATTGTAACAAGTGATTACTTTTACTTATTACACTTTCACGTATCAGCTCTTTTTCTTCTGCTGTTAAATATTCCATATCGTTAACTATTTATACCGTTTGCGTAGTTATGAGCTGCCTCTCTGGCCGACTGTAGTTCGTGGAACTTATCAAGGCTCCCCGTTTGCTTATCAGGATGGCAATTCTTCACCAATTGCTTATATGCCTTGTCTATATCCGCCTTATTTTTGGTAGGCTCTATATTCAGCACATCCCAACATGAAGGACCCGAGGCACGTTCAGCAATCGCTTTAAATCCTGTATATACATCGTGAGCTTCACCTACTCCCCATCGTTCAATACCTCGCATAGCAGCTACGTGAGACGCGACGGCAGCAATGTTATCTTCTACTCTATCCCATTTATCACACGGTAAGCAGTAGGGCTTATCATCTAGGGTGAAATACACAGCTACACCAGGATCTTCAGGTTGTCGTTGATTTGATAACGGGAGTCCATCAAGACGCAATTTTAGGTTAGACGAAATAACAATCGACTCTTCCGGGACTCTAAATGACTGACCAGTCTTTGTATATGCCCCTAGCTCTTTATACAACCTGCTCACGGCATCGCTTACACTCAATTTCTTTTTGGTGGTATAGCTATTCAGGCTTTTATCTTTCTTATGAAAGTTTGCTCTTTCTCTATTTTCTGCCTTAGTGCGTGGTCGATGCACTGGCCAACTTAAAGGATATGCTTCTGCCATAATTTATTTTTTAGTGTATCGTAACATTTGTTTTATATCCTCAACCTGTTGTTTGAAATCAGGCTCGGTATCTATTATGTCTTGGATGCGCTTCTCTGCATATATCACAGTTGCATGATCCATCTCGAAATACCTGCCTATTTCCGAATAGCCTATTTTAGATTTGCACATTAGGTACATAGCTACCTGCCGAGGTATTACTATAGCGTGCTTTCGTGTGACTTTAAATATGTCGTACCTCTCAATCCCGTGATACTTGCATACACACTTTACTATTTGCAGCTTTGTATCGTCCTTAATGTCCTTAACGGGTATTCCTGCGAATGTATAGGGGTGCACTTCCTTATTGGTCATTGCATTGAATAGCTTTATACACATGCTTGAACTCATGATTATATCTTTATCGGGTTAACGTTCATTGTATCTAGGTTCAGGTAACAACCGTGGTAAGCAATACGCGCTTCTCTGAACAACTTCCAAATGATGTTCAACCCCAGCTGGGCAATTGTCGGATTGATGAATAGATCTTGTTTACCGATTGCCTCAGCAAGTGAGCAGCTTGGCTCATTACTTTCTTTACGGTTCTTCCTTTTTAGTTCCGGGAACAGTTGGATAACATTCTTCAATGAAGGAGTAGTATCGCTTTGTACTACTGGCTGAGGAACATTTAAGCACGTACCTAATACGACCTGACCAGTCTTTGCAGAATTTCCAAAGTCCATCCAATACATTTGTATTTCGTATGGTGGTGTCTCTAAATGCGATTGCTTTTGCTCCTTTAGTCTTTGACTTATTAGTTTGGATATCTCGTTTCTTGTTTTACCAGTATCAACACAGGTAAGAAGAATGTTTGCACTACTTGAGTTATCAAATTCGATCGGATTAGCTTCCCACTCATAACCAAAGAATCTATTAATACGGCTTATTGCTATAACAGCCTTATTGCAGTTGATATCTGCAGGTGAGAAAATTTGCCGTCCTATGTTTGCACTTGTTACTACATCCGGGTCGTAAGCTCTTACATGTATTCCAGGATGCCCTAATGCAATTATAGCTTCATTAATCTTTGCCAATCCAGTAAGCACATTACTACCGGTACCACCAACACCTACTAGAGTAACTGTCACCTTGTGAGCTGGGTTTAACAAATATGAATGTGTGTAGTGATATATCATTTTAGTAGAGATTGAAGAGTTGTTTTAGGAATTTCTTTTAGCTCATCTAGGTCTGACCATTTGATGCTGTTGTCTTTTATGAGCTTCTTCCATAGAGTGTTTAGGTTGCTCTTAGTTGGGTTACCAGCACCTGCTAAGTGAGAAAACTTTGAAAGCCAAAACATATCCTCCCAATACTTAATCAGATTGGTATAAGTCAATTCTTTAGGCTTATTTACTTGGGCACTACCCAAGCACACCCCACCGTCATTACCTACATTATGAAATGGGGGAGAATATAGCTTTGTATTGCAGTTAGGACGACCGCTTTCATTGAGAGCATACACAGATAGATAACCATTGTGTACATGATATATCATTGCAGGAACGTTGGCTAAACCGTCTTTAATATGTAGTGTATCATGGAACAGTAAATACCTTTGCTCAGGTTCTCTATACCATATCATTTTATAATTAGCTCCTTCGTATTGCTGATACATCAACAAGTTATCCGGATAAATACCGTTAACCTTGCTACGTTCTACAGATTGGCTGTAAAAGACATCAATCATAGCATCTATAGTTTCCTGCTTCAATGGCTTACCCTCACATACTTGTCCTCTTTCATTTACATGATGTGCTTCCAAGTAATACTTATCAGAATAGGCAGTTGTAGTGCCTTCATAAACGGTTATCAATAGCTTAGGTGTATATTCCGACAGAAGGCTTTCAGTTAATCCATTCATGTTTATAGTATTGGTGAATATTTACAAATGAAATCGGCAAACGAAACCAGCCAGTTATTTTTAGCATCTAACAGCTCAAAGTCTATATTGGCGGTATTAGGCCTTATTACTAGCATTGAATTAGGCTCTTGGATACCCTCGTTAGCTTCACTATTAATAAATTCTTCATGCTGTTGAAAAAGTAGATCAGTAGTATTCCAAACGATATTGAAATGTTTATCGAATGCTAGCTCTGGCTCATACAAACCATTGTCGTACTGATTATTTGCGAACTCATATATTGAATAAGAAGTCTTACTGAGTAGCTGACAACCTTCTTTAATGAAGGATCTGATATTTCTCCTATAAGTACCGCTCAAGGAATTTAGGTCGTGCAAAATATCTTCAGGCTCTCTCTCTAGTGCTAACTCTATTTCCTGTTGAGCTATATAAGGATCTCCGCTTTCATAATTATAGATAGTGTTATCTAGCTCCTCTCGTTGAGCTTCATCCATATCGTGATACATGTAATCATCTCGTAAGTGATCTTTGATATATTCAAATGAACACCCCATGGAATGATGCCACCATGACTGAACATCTGTTCTACGCATCAATAAGGACAAGAACTGTAAAAACAGCCTTTCTAACTCAGGGTATTTTTTCAGCTTGTTAAGCGACTCTTCTATAGGTAGTATATACCACTGTATATCATATCTAGTAGTTGATTTATAAACAGTCAGGAAATAACTACCGTTTTTATCATCTTCATCTGTTGATATATTGAAGTCCGCATCTTCAGGTATCAGCTCTTTAATCTCCTGTATCAGTATCGAAAACTTGTATTTTATATCATCATTGTTAGCGAGTTTAGGTAATATACCTGAACGTTGTCCATTGATAATGCAGTAGGCGCTATCATAACACTGTGACAGGTCAGAGTATATTTTCCTAAGCTCTTCTAATGATTTGCCTTCCGCGAATTGAGCACTTTGTTTCGGCTTTAACCTTAAACTATAAATGGAATTGCTGAGGATGGTAGGTAAGTTCTTACCAACTTCTCTTCTCTTGCGAATATTGTATGGTTTCGTTTTTCGCTTATGAGCACGTGTCCTAGCCTTTGATGTAGCTCTTGTGTCTGTAGTTTTCGTTTGCATGATTTCTTTTTGTTCTTTGCCATAATTAACCTTTGGTACCTACGGTAGCAGTAAACTCATATACAGCTTTATCGTTTTCGATTTTAGGACCGTCTATAGTCGCAGTAGTCAACTCCGGATGGGACGATGAATAGAATGTTAATACCTGCTCTGGTGACAACTCCGGATTAGGGTCGTTCAACTCTGTTATTTCTTTGTTCTTTTTGAACTTGAATACTCTAGTAAATCCTGTTACTTCCATTATTGATGTGATTTTATACGTTTAGAATAGTATTACTTGTTTCTTTTTCTCTTCCTCAATACGTGCAGCTTCAGCAGCTTTTTCTTGTTTCTTACGTTCTGCCTCCTTCTTCTTTTTCTCTGCTTCTAAGCGTTTTTTCTTCTCCGCTGCTGTTTCCTTCTTAGGTTTAGTTGCAGCTTTGGTTTTAGATTTGTCTTTATTCTTAGCTTCTTCAGCTTTCTTTTTCTGTTCCTCCTGAATACGTTTGAGATCTGCTTTCTGCTCTTCAATGCCTGATATGATTTCTCGGTTGTCGTCAATGACAGGCTTAAGCAGTTCAATGATTTGTGTATCTATTTCTTCTGGAGTACCTGTAAGTGTAACAGGTCTAATATTGAGCTCACTTACACCGGGAAGAATACCGACTGTTATCTTTCCATTTTTGCCCATTACTGTGAACTTCAAATTGGCATCAGGAAACTGCTCTGCTAATTGTGTGAAAAACATAGTTTATTGATTTTGATTACTAGTTGCACCCGTCCCCGCGTCGAACGAGGAACGCTGCCAGTCGGGTTAGTTACTTTCTCCTTCGGAGTCTTCTCCTTCTTTAAACAGGTTGCCTTGGTCACTTGTCGCGTTCTTACCCTCAAACAGGTATGCTCTTACTTCATCCCCTGCCTTACGAACCAACTCTATAAGCTCATCCATATCATCATATTTTTCTGAGTCAACGGATAGTAAAGGTGTATTGATGTTCATCTTATGACCTGTAGAAAGCTCACGTAGGAAAGAGAATATGTAACCGGCATTTTTGCCATCAGATATATATATGCCTCGCATAGCTATATTCTCTGCACTAAACTCACCTTTATCGTTGTACAGTTCCGCTATTTTAACCGCATGAATACCTATAGCATTAAACGCTATTCTAAGGTCATTATGTACAGCTACTGCACCTTTAACAGAGTGATCTATTGCACCATCGTGCGTTTGTTCGGAGTACTCAACCTCCAGCTTTAACTCCTTATCGAGCTTTGCTTTTTTTAGGTCAATTTTGTTCTTTGCCATGTGTTATAATTGAAGTTTAAAAATGAGTGAGGAGACCAGGACTCGAACCTGAACCATGGCGCGCTTTCCGTGTACTACCGTTATACGACCTCCCCATGTGTACCGCTGCCTATCTACTGTTATGCTCCATAAATCATAGTGCAGCGGTACTGCTTTGTAATCGTTAATTTTCGTTTCCCTTCATTGGCTGATATTGTTTTATTGGTTAGAAAAGTGATATTTGATTATTCTTACCGACCACCAATACCTCAGGTTGTTTCTCCTTTACTTTTGGTTGGCCTGTAGCTTTCTCTTTCTTCCGTTGCTCCCACATTGACAGTTGAAACGTATCTTCTTTTGATACTTCAACCCAATAAGGTCGCTTCATTATTTTGCCTTCGTGCTCATAAGGATATACACCTGTATGCCATGTCTTAAAATGCTCCATGGATATTGAGTTCATCCATGCTATCTCACACGTAAGGCTATTTGATAACATATTGAGCATTGTCATCTTGCAACAAAAAATGTCTATATCAGCTGCATAGAATAGGAGATTACGGTTAAGCTTTGCAATTGATAACAAGGTGCGTCCGCTTCCACATGCAGGGTCATTTATACGTTTCCAATTCTCCAGCTTGCCTCCGTATGACATCATGGATATAAGATCACATATAGGTTGAGGTGTGAAAAACTGACCTTTGTATTTCTGACTTGAACCAGCTACCAGCTCCATAAACAAATCTCCTAATGGATCATAAAAACCTACACCGTCATAACCTGCCATAGTTCCATACAAGTAGAACATCTGCTTAAACCGGTCCATGTTATCAGCTCCCCACTTCTGTTTGAGTTCATCAAAGTCTTCTAAACAAGCATCATGTTTGAAATACATTATACTGTAGTCCAGAAACGCTTCAAATACGTCTGTACATGTACGCTCCCTACTCATGTAGGCAAACAGCTTGTTAAATTCTTTATTGGCTTCGTTGTACTGCACGCTTTTTTTTTAGGAATGGTGCCCATAGACATGAGCACCCTGATTTTTATTCTTATGATCTAGCTATTTTATTTCTGGTTTGTAGAACGCTTGAAATCGGATGACTTCGTTGTACTCAGGGGACTTAATCAAACCGTCACCCATACCCCCAAGGGCTTCTGCACCTGGTTCGTCAAGAACCACCCTTGAGTCTGTTTCTTTAGGAACTCTAAAACATACCTGTACTGGGAAATTCACTTTTGCATCACCTGTAATGACTTTCACAGATGCGCGCTGTGTTGCAGCAACTATTCTGAAACCAGAAGAACGGCCTTTCTGCAAGAGTATTTTTAAGTTTCCCTCAAGCGACTTATGCTCTCCTACTTTTTCTCTCTTAAACTTCTTTCGACCGTCTTTGTATGTTCCTACACAAACATTCTCGTATATAAACAGGTCCTTACCTCTACGTGATTGTGCTACTGCATCTGCGAACTCATCAAACACTACTAGTATTTTTTTCTTCTCCCCTTTCTTAACCAAGTTGTTCATCTCTTCTACTAGCAAAGCCATTTCTTCTTCAATTTCTTCTATCTCATTATAGACTGAAATGCCTTGTGATTTGTATTCTGTAAACTCATACTTTGGGTCGAAAATCACTATACTATCAACATAGGCTAGTCTTGCGTATTCAATCGTAGATTTTATACATACAGATTTACCGCTACCTGTAGCACCACATACTAATACGTGTGGAGTAGAATGATTGTCCAAGTCCCATATAATGGTATTACCAAAGTTGTCTTTACCTAATGGTATCTTTTTTTCATAAAGCTCAGCAGCGTCAAAAATCAAATCCTTAACCCTTTTCTTTGAAAGCTCAATAGCTACATAGGACTTACCTTTATACATCATCAACTCCGGAGCTATACGTGCATTAGTAACATCCAAAGCGTTTGATATGTCCAACCTATGAGAATGTATAGATGATATTTTTACACCTGCCGATACTTCAACTAAATACGTATCGCATGACCACCCCTCTAGCTTATCAGCTACTCTAACAATAATGCCGAAGCTTCTAAGAACGTGTTCAATTTTTTCTTCTGATGTCATATTAGAATTGCTTAAATCGTATTGAATAAATGATGCTGCATTTTGTTTGAACTCTTTAATAACCTTTGGGCTTACTACAGCAGAGCTAGCATCCCGTATTTTCTTTAATCGTTTTGAAACGAGTTCTTTTTTTGACTCTTCTACATTGAAATCTTCCACTTCACAGATCATAGTCCTTGCCCAGAAATCATATATTTCAGCTCTGTCCACATAATTGTCACTATCGTTAATCATGTACACATAATCAGGGTCGTTAGTAGCGGAAACCATCCTTCTCAGGGGCTCATACAACAAAGACTCATATAACGTCCTTGTGTCCCTATCAAGAGAAACTTTAAATGATACCAACTGAGGTGATTTATCTCTATTTGCGGAAAACTTATTTTCAATAAACCACACCTCATTAACTGTAGTTGATGTGTTAGACTCGTAGCACTTTATATATGTTATCGCTTGTATACCTATCGAAAGAGCTACTTCTTCTTCATTCGTATACGCATGTTTACTCTTATGGTCTATTATTACTACATTCCCGTCTTTAGTTCTAACAACCAAGTCAATCTTACAATGACAAGGCATTGGTATATCAACACCATTTATTGTAACAAATTCATCAAGGTAAATTTCAACTGCTAGGATTTCCTCTATATTGTCTTCATATACATGCTTTTCATTGAGGAAATTATGAATGAGTGCTACTGCTGTCTTAGTGGCCTTAACTCTACAGTCAGCTATAGTTGGAGTAGTTTTTTGCAATTTCCATTCGTTACCCTTCACGTTATCTATAAACTCAAATGCTATTTCTTCTAACTGTGTAGAGCTTAATGTATCGCTATTACGTTTAGCAGTAAAGTAAGCTTGTAATGCCTCGTGATATGCATTACCGGCAACCGTTGTAGATGAACTTTTACCACGCACACCAAAAATGTAATTCATCTCAAACGCCTTCTCATTGCGTGCAAAAGTTGTCACTTTAGAATAACTCCAGCTGTCTATCAGGAATTGACTTTGCAGCTCTTCTAATTCGTCTGTATTAAACTGTTTGTAGACACTCATGGCATTTCAACTTTAGGAGAGTTATTAGATTTGATTGCTTCTTTCTTTTCTTCAATAACCAATTCCACATCCTCTGAACCATTATCTACATAATCGACATCAAGCGTCTCAGCGTCATTAATTTTAGCTTGGTCATATATAAGTGCTTTGGACAACGGGGTTTCTATTGATAGAGGAGCATTTTTAGATAAGTTGAGCTTAGTAACAGTTTTCAAAGCCATGCCATTAAAGTCATTAACCCAAAGCCCAAAATTTCTTTGATACGTTTTGCTAAATCGCTTTGCATGTGCTCTTAACTCAGCAACGGTCATATAATGTGTATGCTCAAACCCATTCCTTAACCTGAAGTATGAGACATAACCAACTATTTCTTTTTTAAGCCTTTCTTCATCGTCTTGTATCCATGAAAATTCGATTTGACCTGTCAGCCTATTATGCGATACAATCTACCCTTCCCTTACGTCAGTATCATTCAGTATACCCATTTCACTACTGCGTAAAGCCAATTGCTTTATTCCTTTATACCCTATTTGAAAC
>CAZPDA010000026.1:0-20667 GCA_964585115.1 uncultured Flavipsychrobacter sp. | reverse complement strand
TTATATAGATAGTGTATTTCATACATTTGTTGTTCTAAAATCAAAGTTTTCATGAAGTTGAAAAGCGCAACTGCAGTGCTGGCTATTCTTGCAATGGCTTCTTGTCAGGAAACAAGTAACACACAAGACACTGCTACAACAAAATTCATTGACTCTGCTAATATGGACTTTACAGTTAGTCCGGGAGAGAACTTCTTCTTATACGCAGGTGGCAACTGGCTAAACAAAACTACTATACCTGCATCTGAGGCTAGATGGGGAAGTTTTGACCTATTAAGAGAGAATAATATAGACAACCTACATAACCTACTGGAAGACCTTGCGAAGCAAGATGCTGCAAAAGGTACTGCTGAACAAAAAGTAGGAGATTTCTATAAAAGTGGTATGGATACTGCTAACATAGAAAAAGCTGGTGTAACGCCACTTAATGACATCTACACAGACATCAACAATATAAAAGATGCTAACGGTGTGGTAGCTGAGATAGTAGACCTTAGAAAGAAAGGCATGTCTCAATTATTTGCATTCTACATAGCACCTGACGATAAGGATGTGACCAAACAAATTTGCCAGCTTTCTCAAGGTGGTCTTGGTCTGCCTGACCGTGATTACTACTTCAAGAAAGAAGAACGCTATGTGAAAATACGTGAAGCATATCAGCAATATATTCAAGATATACTAGCACAATCGGGCCTTAGCGAAGCAGAGGCTAAGAAAGGAGCTGCTGACATCTTTGCTTTGGAGACCAAACTAGCAGAAGCATCGCTATCAAGAGTAGATATGCGTAACCCTGATAAGATGTACAACAAATACAGCTTTACCAGCTTTAGCGCAGAAACACCAAATATGGACTGGAATAGCATCTTCAGCCAACTTGGCGTGAAAGGTGAAGACAGCCTTATCGTTACTGTGCCTACATTCTTCACAGAAGCAGGCAACCTACTAGCAAGTACGTCTACTGATGTGTGGAAGACCTATCTACGTTTCCATGTTACTAATGATATGGCTCCATACCTAAGCAGTAATTTCAGCGACCTTCGTTTCGACTTCTATGGTAAAACCATTAGCGGTCTTGAGGAACAGAAACCTCGTTGGAAGCGTGTACTACATGTAGTAGATGGTGATGTAGGTGAGCTATTGGGTAAAATGTATGTAGACAAACACTTCAAGCCGGAAGCTAAAGAGCGTATGCTGACTATGATAAGCAACCTTGAAGAAGCATATCATGAGCGTATCCAAAACTTGGATTGGATGTCTGACGAGACCAAGAAAAGAGCATTGAACAAACTGAGCACTTTCGTTAAGAAAGTGGGCTATCCTGACAAATGGAAAGACTACTCTAAGCTAGAGATAGTGCCTGATAATTATGTACACAACATCATGGCTTCAGCAGCATTTGACTATGACTATATGCTGAACAAACTAGGCAGACCTGTTGACAAACATGAGTGGCATATGACACCACCTACCGTTAATGCATACTATAACCCTGCATTCAACGAAATCGTATTTCCTGCAGGTATACTTGCATTCCCATTCTTTGAGATGGATGCAGACGACGCTGTGAACTATGGTGGTATCGGTGCAGTTATCGGTCACGAGATAACACACGGTTTTGACGACCAAGGACGTAAGTACGATGCTGATGGTAACCTGAAAGACTGGTGGACCGCTGAAGATGCTAAGAAATTTGACGAGAAAGCACAAGTAGTGATAGACCAGTTCAACGGCTATACCGTATTGGATAGCGTACACGTGAATGGTCAGCTGACACTTGGTGAGAACCTTGCAGACCTTGGAGGTTTAGCTATTGCTTACCAAGCATTCAAGAAAACAGAACAAGGACAGGGGGATAAAAAGATAGATGGCTTTACTCCAGACCAGCGCTTCTTCCTTAGCTGGGCACAAGTATGGCGTACTAAATATCGTCCTGAAGAATTATCTAAGCGTATCATTACCGACCCTCACTCTCCTGCAGAGTGGCGTTGTAACGGTCCGTTGAGCAACATGCCTGAGTTCTATCAAGCATTCAACATAAAAGAAGGGGATAAGCTTTATCGCCCTGAGAATGAGCGTGCAAAAGTGTGGTAATACACTTTCATCATACTGTCATAAAAAGCCTCGACCTGCTGGTCGGGGCTTTTATTTTTCATTCGGTTTGTGGAATATCATTAACCCCTGCATCCTAACTACAAACCAATTCCTAAAACAAACCGAAGCAGATATGAAATACTTCATGCAATTATTCCTATTGGTAGCATGCATAGGCTATACATCTTGTAGCGAGGCAACCACTATATCAGGAACAGTAAAAGACCAGAATGGCAAACCGATAACAGGTGCAACAGTAGACATTTTATATAAAGAAAAAACCGTAGCCACCAGCTCCACAAATGCAAAAGGATATTATTACATCCACACCACACTAAAGCATTTAAACAAAGACTACGAAATAGTAGTGAAACAAAAAGGCTATCAAACCTATACGCTAAGCCAGCTAAAGGTCTCCAGCTATAATGAACGAATAGTACAAGACTTTACACTACAAAAGCATGCTCCTCATCTCTCTGTTGCAGATAGTACAGGTCAGTACAAAAAGAAAATCAGAGTAATACAAAAAGATCAAGTAGAAAATATTCCTTCCAGAGTAAATGAGATAGCTGTAATGGACAAAAGCCTAAACACATCATATTCATACGGTGGGGCTAATATGGCAATGCAAAGCCCTTCTACTTACTACAACCCAAGCACTGAGAGCTACAAAAAATATCCGGAAAACTATTTTAAAGCAGTTAGTCTTAACCCTCTGTCTACACTATCTGTAGATGTAGATAGAGCTTCTTATAGCAATGTGCGTAGGTTCATCAACCAAGGGCAAAAGCCACCTGCGGATGCCGTACGTGTAGAGGAAATGATAAACTACTTCAACTATGAATACCCTCAGCCACAAGGCAAAGACCCAATAGCGATAGTAACAGAAATAACGAATTGCCCTTGGCAGCCACAGCACAAGCTGGTACATATAGGTATGCAGGCAAGAAAGATAGATACTAAAAACCTGCCACCATCTAACCTTGTGTTCTTGCTAGATGTATCGGGGTCTATGAGCAACCCTAATAAATTACCATTGGTTGTATCTGCAATGAAGCTACTAGCCAATAACCTTCGTGAGCAGGATAAAATATCAATAGTAGTATATGCAGGTAATGCAGGGTTAGTATTGCCCCCAACGTCAGGCAGAAATAAAACGGCTATATATGAGGCATTAAACAAACTACGTGCAGGTGGTTCTACAGCAGGTGGTGCAGGCATTCAGCTTGCTTATAAAACAGCTCGTGAGCAATTTATAAGAAACGGAAACAACCGCGTGATATTAGCTACAGATGGAGACTTCAATGTAGGTGTAAGTAATGAGAACGAACTGGAAGACCTGATAGTAGCACAAAGAGACAAAGGCATATTCCTTACTTGCTTAGGCTTTGGTACGGGCAACTACAAGGATTCTAAAATGGAATTGCTGGCAGATAAAGGCAATGGTAACTACGCCTATATCGACAATATATTGGAAGCGCAAAAGACATTAGTGAGCGAGTTTGGCGGCACGGTGTTCACAGTAGCTAAAGATGTAAAAGCACAAATAGAGTTCAACCCGAATGTAGTACAAGGGTACAGACTGGTAGGTTATGAGAATAGATTATTGAACGAAGAAGATTTCACTAATGATAAGAAAGACGCTGGCGATATGGGTTCAGGACATTCTGTTACCATCATATACGAGGTGATACCTGCAAGAGTAAACAGCACACTGATACCTAACGGTAATGCAACAAAGTTGAAATATCAACAACCTAAAACAACTATCGACCAACGCTATCATGATAACGCTGAGTTGGCTACTATCAAATTCCGCTACAAAAAGCCTGATGGTAATAGAAGCACAGAGATGACACACATCATCCCTAACCAAATAGCCACGCTGAAGAATGCGAGCAATAATGTACGCTTTGCAACAGCAGTAGCTATGTACGGCATGATACTTAAAGACTCTGACTATAAAGGCAGCATGACCTACGACCAAGTACTGGCACTTGCAAGGTCAGCAAAGGATAGTGATGACGAAGGTTACCGTGGTGAGTTCATAAGACTTGTGTCTACCACCAAAGGACTTACAGCTCAACCTGATGTTTGGGATTACTAATTTACCCCTATATATACACCCAAGCCCCGGCAGTTGTTGGGGCTATTTTCATTCTACGAATCTTTTAAGGTCATTTACAGAGAAGGTCCATTCAGGTGTGGCTACATATTCCCTAATGTCGCTCATCCTATACCACGGGCTATAAGAACTATTGTTTTTATTTTTAAGTATATGAATATCTTGTGCGGGCATATAGCTCTGTGCCAGCATAAAGTATTTTTCTCCATCGCTACCCTCTGCCATATCTACAACTATTACTGCATGACCGGGGCTACCTCCTTTTATAAACACATCTCCTATTTGCATATCAGTTATTGTTACCGCTTCCATCTCCTTAGATAAAGACAAAGTACCTGCATAGGCAAATACCACATTTAAATACTCTCTGAAAGACTCATAAGAATCATTTGCCGTTCTTGAGCTTACCCATACAACATTATTTCCCCTTACACTTACCTTATATCCTTCCCGCCACTTACTGTAGGCTGCTTTGAATCCGTTTGTGAAGTTGAAATGTATTTTATGATATTGTCTGGCCCTGTATAGATATTCGGCTCGCAGTCTCATCACCGCATCGGCACATTGTTGCAGGTCGCGCTTGCCAACATCCATATTAATGACCGCAGCATGTACTTCTTGCCTACCCTTCTTTCTTCCATTATATAGATATACGGTTGTTCCATCTGGCTTCAACGGAAGACCTCGCAAGTATTTACCAAACCGACTTGTGCTTACTCTTTTGGTATTTGCAGGAGGTGAGAAACGCTGCTCTACGGTACTACCCTGCTTATTGACCACAGCACGTTGTACCTTTTCCGCATCTGGTATTTGCTGCGCATTGGTAGACTCTTGACAGCTAGATACAAATAATACGATACTGAATAGTGAAAGGCGGAGAATCATAGTAAAATGTTTCTGTTCAGAAACAGGCAACCTCAATTTCCATAAACCAAACTGTTAAAAGAATGACAAAACGCTTGCAGATACGTGACAGCATTTACTCACATTAAAAGTAATTTGTAGAAAACCTTTTATTATGAAGTACTTATTATCACTATTGACCGTACTTATTCCGCTACTTACATTTGCTCAGCACAACTGTAACGAAGACGTTATACAGTTAAACGAGTCTATACAGTTTTCTATAAAAAGTGACCTAAACAATATTGAGAATCAAGAAAGGGCTGCTGATGGACTATCTATAGGGTGTACGGGTGGCTCAGTATATTATGTCGATGGAATAGCCACTTCTATATATGTTGATGGAATAATGATATACCCTATTAATGAATTTAACAGAATAGATTTAAAGAGAATCCCCCTCAGCGGCACACATGCTAATGAAAAAGGTCTTGAAATCGCTCATAGAATAACAAAGCCTGTTTTCACAAGTATACAAAGACCATCTACCCCTTATGGCTACTACCCTATGGACTAGAAACCTGCATTCTCTCTAAAGAGCTTGATGGCTATTGCTAATAATATCACCCCGAAGAACTTACGCACTACGGATATGCCCGACGGACCTAGTATGCGCTCTACAAACTTCAGCGAGCGGAGAATAAAGAAGATAATTACAAGGTTTATCAGTATGCCTATCAATATGTTATAGGCATGATAAGTGGCTTTTAGCGACATGATGGTAGTGAGCGTACCCGACCCTGCTATCAAAGGAAAGGCTATGGGCACTACATTCCCTGACTTTCCATCATTATCACTCCTGAAAAATTCCATCCCCAGCACCATCTCCATAGCCAGTATAAATATCACTATAGAACCCGCTATGGCAAATGAGCTGACATCTAAGCCCATAAAGCCCAACACCTGCTCACCTATAAAGAAAAACAATAACATAAGTGCGCCCGACACTACCGTTGCCTGCACCGCACTAATATCGCCCATTTTGGTTTTCAGCGATATCAGTATCGGTATCGACCCAAGCATGTCTATCACGGCAAAGAGCGTAAGGCTCACCGTAATTATCTGCGCCAAAGAGATGTTTTCTACACCAACCATAGGGCAAAGTTATATTAGTTTTCCGTCAGATTTTTTATGGAGCTTAGATTAGTTAATTTTACGCCCGTTAATCATTTCAATCACATAAGCACATGTCAATAAATAATTACGAGCACAGCGCAGCAGAACGCCTGATGCGTTACGTACAGGTAGATACTCAAAGCGACCCGAACTCTGAGTCTCAGCCATCTACAGAAAAGCAAAAAGACCTTAGTCGTATGTTGGTGAAAGAGCTGCACGACCTGGGTATTGATGATGCAGAGCTGGACGAGCACGGATATGTTTATGCTACCATACCAGCCACTACGGATAAAGATGTGCCTGTTATTTGTTACTGTGCACACGTAGATACGGCTCCTGACTGTAGCGGTACTAACGTAAAGCCGATATTACACAAGAACTACGATGGTAAAGACATCGTTCTTCCTGATGACAACTCTGTAGTGATAAGTGCAGACAACCACCCATACTTGAAAGAGCGTATAGGTGACGACCTGATAACTGCTTCCGGTCTTACTTTACTTGGTGCTGATGATAAGGCAGGGGTTGCCATTATAATGGACCTTGCTGCTTACCTTATCAAACACCCTGAAATAAAGCATGGTAAAATACGCATCCTGTTCACCCCAGACGAAGAGATAGGTCGTGGTGTAAATGCGGTGAATATGGACAAGTTAGGAGCTGAGTTTGGCTATACGCTAGATGGTGGTGACCGCGGTCACCTTGAAGGCGAGAGCTTCTCTGCTGATGGTGCTACGGTTACATTCCACGGTGTAAGTGCACACCCGGGATATGCTAAAGGCAAATTGGTAAGTGCTATCAAAATAGCTTCTGACTTTATTGATGAGCTACCAAAGAACGAGTGGAGCCCTGAGACCACAGAAAATATGGAAGGCTATGTACATCCACTACATATAGAAGGAGGTATAGAGAAAACTACAGTTCAGTTCATCATCCGTGATTTTGATACACAAAAGATGAAAGAACATGCAGACAAGCTAAAAAAGCTGGCTGAAGAAACGGTAGCAAAATATGCAGGTGCTAAGGTAGATGTAGAGGTGTATGAGCAATACCGCAACATGAAAGAGATGCTGGACAAATATCCGCAAGTGATGGGCAATGCTGAAGTAGCATACCAACGTGCTGGTATGACACCAACCATTATGAGTATAAGAGGCGGTACAGATGGTTCTCGTTTATCGTTCATGGGTATGCCTTGTCCTAATATCTTTACAGGAGAAATGGCTATACACTCCAAGCAAGAGTATGTAAGTGTACAAGACATGGAGAAAGCGGTGGAAACACTGGTACATTTGGCACAAGTTTGGGAAGAGAATAGCTAATACAAAAAGCAGAACATGAATCAACAATTAAAGACCATACTACTTACCGTACTTACACTTTCCGTGTTCGTAATAGCGTTAGTAGAATTATATGTAGGTGCTGATGCACTTACCGCAAAACTGGGATGGCGAGATAGCGGGCATGTACATGTGAATGAGCAAGTAGATGAAGCACAAGCACAAGCGAATAGCATGCCTAAAACGATTATCACTTTTGATGATACGAAACACAAGTTCGGTACGCTTAAAAAAGGAGTTAAGGCTACCCATGCATACCACTTTAAGAATACAGGTAAGAACCCGTTACTTATTGTAAAAGCGGTAGCATCTTGCGGATGTACCGTACCGTCTTACCCTAAAAAGCCAATACCACCGGGTGGAGAAGGCGAAATAGTTGTAGAGTTTAACACACAAAACCAAGAAGGACATGTGCGCAAGAATGTATTAGTGTATTCTAATGCACAGCAGGAAGCAATATCCATTGGTTTTGAAGCAGATGTAGAAGAATAATGAGTACAGTGAGTATACCGTTGTTGCAAAAGGTCAAGAACTATTTTTCGCTGATAAAATTCAGCCACACGGTTTTTGCATTGCCTTTTGCGTTGATAGGCTTCTTTTTAGCCATCTTATATGAGCAGAGGACCTTTGAGTGGCATTTGCTAATAAAGGTATTGCTATGCATGGTATTTGCCCGCACGGCAGCTATGGCGTTCAATCGTTATCTGGATAGAGATATAGATGCCAGAAATGAACGTACAGCTAAACGAGAGATACCATCGGGCATGATAAAACCACAGAATGCATTATGGTTCACCATAGCAAACTGTGTGCTGTTCATTGCCACTACTTACTTCATCAACATGTTGGTATTCTACCTATCGTTCATCGCCATATTTGTGGTATTGTTCTATAGCTACACTAAGCGATTTACAGCACTATGTCACGTAGTGTTAGGTGTCGGTCTGTCTCTATCTCCTATAGGCGCATACCTATCGGTAACAGGCTACTTCGACTGGCTACCTCTATTATTCTCATTCGCTGTAGTAACATGGACATCAGGCTTCGACATTATTTATGCGCTACAAGATGAGCAGTTTGACAGGGAGCAAAAGCTACACTCTATACCTGCTATGCTAGGCACACGCAGAGCACTAATGGTATCGAGCATATTGCATGTATGCTCTGCTTTGTTTGTATTAGCAGCAGGATATTTAGCAAGCTTTCATTTTATATATTGGGTAGGTGCAGCAGCCTTTATCGGTCTGCTTATCTATCAGCATACGTTGGTAAAGCCCAACGACCTTAGCAAAGTGAACATGGCATTTGGAAACACTAACGGTATAGCTAGTGTTATATTCGCCATCTTCACCATTCTTTCATTGATATTATAATACTTTATGAAGATAGCACTAGTAGGATACGGAAAAATGGGACAGCAGATCGAGCAGATCGCTACAGAACGAGGACACGAGGTCGTTCTGAAAATAACTGCGGAGAACAGAGACGAGCTTACAGTAGAGAACCTGCAAAAGGCTGATGTAGCTATTGAAATGACACACCCGGGTGCCGCAAAAGAAAACATACTATTCTGCTTAGATGCAGGCACTAAAGTAGTAAGTGGAACTACTGGTTGGAATGACGACCTACCTGTAGCACAGAACAAAGCCAAAGAAAAAGGGTCAGCATTTTTACACGCATCAAACTTTAGCGTAGGTGTCAACATCTTCTTTGAAGTGAACAAACTATTGGCAAAGTTGATGAACGACCAGACCAATTACGAAGTTAGCATGAGCGAGGTACACCACTTGCAAAAGAAAGACTCTCCTAGCGGTACGGCAATCACCCTTGCTACACAGATAATGGACAATGTAGATAGAAAAACAAAATGGTCTGAAGAAGAAAAGTCTCCTGAAACCATATTCATAGATGCACAACGCGAAGAAGGCGTGCCGGGCACTCATGGTATCACTTACAGTTCATCAGTAGACACAATAGACATCAAACACACCGCGCACAACCGTACAGGTTTTGCACTAGGTGCTGTACTTGCTGCCGAGTACATCTCTGACAAACAGGGCGTATTTACGATGAAGGATGTATTGGGTATTAATAGTTAAGTAAACATTTTCAATAAACACAAACGCCGCTTTTCAGCGGCGTTTGTTATATCATTAAGGTTTTAAGTGTGCATCAAAATAGTCTGTTATCTTCTGCATCAGATGTACTCTATCCTTACCTCTCACATTGTGCGGATGTGCAGGATATACAAAGTAATCTATCTGCTTGCCTTTCTTTACAGACTCTCTTATCAACTTCATAGAGTGCTGCCAAACTACTACATCATCTTGCGCACCATGTATTATCAATAGGTCGCCTTCAAGGTTATCTACTTTAGTTAGTAAGTTATTATCCTCATAACCTTTTGCATTGGTCTGTGGTGTATTCATATAACGCTCTGTGTACATTACCTCATACATGCTCCAATCTATTACAGGACCACCGGCTACCCCTACTTGGAAAGTACCCGGATGACGAAGCATTAATGATGTGGTCATGAAACCGCCAAAGCTCCAACCATGCACACCCATTCTATTTGCATCTACAAATGGTAATGATCTCAGATACTTCACACCTTGCAATTGGTCTTCCATCTCTACAGTACCTAGCTTGCCAAATGTTGCTTGCTCAAACTTCATTCCTCTGTTACTACTACCTCTACCATCCATAGTGAACACAACATAGCCACGCTGTGCCATATACTCATACCATAAGTTACCACTCTCAGGGAAGCGATTGCGTACTAGCTGCACGTGTGGACCATTGTATAGATAAACGATAACAGGATACTTCTTACTCTTATCAAAGTTGGTAGGGAGCATCAACTTGCCGAATAGTGCCGTACCATCGTTTGCATATAGCGTCACACTTTTTATTTCAGGACGGTCGTAATCTGCTAGTGGGTCAGCAGCTTCTTTCAACACATAGCTGAATTTACTATTCACGCCCAATACTGCTGTTCTCTTTGGTATATCATTAGCCGTATATACATCTAGTATGTAATTACCATTTTCGCTAGCCATAGCATTGTGTGTACCAACACCTTTATCTATCTGGTTCATTCTACCTGTATTCCAGTCTAGCGTGTAAGTATGGCTTTCTAGTGCAGACTCTCTTGTTCCTGCTATTATCAATTGTTCTTCTGCCTTGTTCATACCTACAATGTCTGTTACGTTCCACTCACCTTTGGTCAATTGTTTGATAAGCTTACCGTTAGTGTTATATAGATATAAGTGCATGTATCCATCACGCTGGCTCCACCAAATAAAACGGTCGTTGCTACCCGGCAAGAATGCCATTTCTTGTTGTGGCTCTACGTATTTATCATCACGCTCTTCAAATAGCGTTGCTACTTTATTACCTGTTTCCGCATCATACTTATTCAGCATCATGTGGTTTTGGTCGCGGTTTAGTACTGCTATGTAGATATACAGCTCGTCAGGACTCCAAGTAATACAGGTCAGGTATTGGTCTTTAGGTCCTTCAGTTTTCACTTCAGTTGTTTTACCCGTACGTGGGTTATACACTTTAAGCTTTACTTCGTGTGAAGTACCTCCTGCCATAGGGTACTTTATATTCTTAACCGATGCAGGACCGGCAGACCAGTCAATCACAGGATAGTCATTGACCATACTTTCATCCATATGATAGTATGCCAAGTAGTTACCTTGTGGCGAGAAGAATATACCACCACTGATACCAAATTCATTGCGGTGTACCGACTGACCATTAAGCACATGCTTATTATTATCGTTGGTCACTTGTATCTTCTTACCGCTCTTGTCTATCATCCACAGGTTATTGTCTACCGTGTAAGCAATGTTCTTGCTTTCATCTACGGTTACATGCTCAGCATTATCAGGTAGCGTAGCCCAGTCCATCCACTGATAGCCGCCACCAGTTAGCAAACCTTTCACCAGCTTATTACCCTTCTGATAATACACCAATCCTTTATCCAACCAATGCATAGTAGGCATAGAGCGAAGCTTTTCATCACTCACGTCATTCAGCATACTTAGGCTTAGCACCGTATCCACATGCTTTGAAGGGAAAGCCATAGATACCCAATACTGCTCCTTTTCATCACCTTTCACTACTTGGTATAGCTTATTGGTGTTAGGCTCCCAGCTAGCTTTGCTGATGCCCTCAGGTCTCAATGATGTATAAATGCCAAGTGTGGCATCCTCTATAGTGTACTTCTTCTTTTGTGCAACTGCGGGTGCAAACATGGCACAAGCCACAGCTACAGGTATCAACTTTTGTAAACGTATCATTCTATTGTATGTATATACTTTGTTAAATCGAGGCTTGAAAATATTCATTATTCGGCAAAAGCACCGATTTTCAAGCATAGTATTTAATATTTGCGGTACAACTATTTGTATCACGTATTGTTATCCAGCTTATGAAAAGGTTGTTCACACTACTCATTTCTCTCTACAGCATCCAGCTTTATGCACAACCCAACTACTTCAACACAGAGGACTTTTGGTCTAAATTGGTATATGACGAAACTGTGGTGAACCTTGAAGTACTGAACCCGAAAACAGCCATAATAGTAGCAACCAATAGAAAGAACACGGAGGATAAGGTTCGTTTCATGTCTGAATACGCTACGGAAAAAGAGATAACCTACTTCATCGTATTTAGTAAAGATGACAAATGGCACGTAAAGCCTTATGCTAATATTACATCCGCCATCGCAGCCTACCCAAACAGTCATAAAGACTGGGTGATATACACGGAAGGTATGGGTAAGATATTCACCTCTGAACTGGACAGAGGCATGAGCATGGCAGAGCAGTACAATGTCAATGTGATAATGCTAGACTACCCAAGCATCACTACTACTAAAAGCAGATTGGGCAATTACTTCTTTGCCATGAAGCAATCTAAGACCAGTTATAAATACTTCACACCCGTATTAGACACCATAAAAGACCTATATACTGCTAAGCAAATGGGGAATGGCAACCTTAGCCTGTTCTTCCACAGTATGGGCAACAACTTTGTGCGAGAAATGATGCGTAGTGGCAAGTACAAGCTCATTAACGACGATACTTGGGTTGATAACCTCATCATGAACGCAGCATGTGTACCACAAGGTCATCACAAAAAATGGATGGATAAGATAAAGTTTGCTGAAAACATATACATCCACTACAACCCCGATGATTTTGTATTGGGTGCGGCTCACATATTAAGTAAGCATAAACAACTGGGTGAAAAGCTTAAAGCACCAATAAGTACCAATGCACACTATATCAACTTTAGCCAGCTTGTAGGGCAAAGTCATAGCGTATTCCTCAACCTATATAAGCATGAGCATGTAAGCCCCGAAACATGGGCACATTACAACACTATACTACATGGCAATGCCATCGACTTTAAGTCGGGTAATAGGTATTGGCCATCTCAGTATCATGAGTTGGGTTGGGATATTCTCCCTGATAAGAATTAAAGTGTATTTACTACCGCTTTTAGCTTCACTAGTTTTTCCATCAGTTCCTCTAAGCGGTCTAGGTGCAGCATATTAGCTCCGTCTGATTTTGCATTTGCAGGGTCAGGATGTGTTTCTATGAACAAGCCATCAGCACCAACAGCTATACCCGCACGTGCAATGGTCTCTATCATTTCAGGATTACCACCCGTAACACCACTTGTTTGGTTAGGCTGCTGTAGCGAATGAGTACAGTCTAGCACCGCAGGTACACCCATACCTCTCATTACGGGTATACTACGGTAGTCTACTATCAGGTCTTGATAACCAAAAGATGTGCCTCTGTCCGTAAGCATC
This sequence comes from uncultured Flavipsychrobacter sp., assembly GCA_964585115.1. GTDB lineage: Bacteria > Bacteroidota > Bacteroidia > Chitinophagales > Chitinophagaceae > UBA5543. Next base: position 7,256 of record CAZPDA010000026.1, on the reverse strand, counting down.
ACTTTATCATTACCGCTCTGTACTAATTTATCTACGGCAAATTGCATCGCTTCAGGACTTAGGAATTGCCCTTTCTTCACATTCACTATCTTGCCTGTGTTGGCGGCAGCTACCAATAGGTCTGTTTGGCGGCATAGGAATGCAGGTATCTGCAATACATCTACATACTCGGCAGCCATAGCAGCCTCGTCAGCAGCGTGTATATCCGTCACTACAGGAATATTCAGCTCAGCCTTCACCTTAGCCATTATCTTCAGTGCTTTTTCATCACCGATGCCAGTGAAGCTATCCAGTCTTGTACGGTTAGCTTTTCTGTAAGATGCTTTGAAGATATAAGGAATATTCAGCTTGGTACAAATGGCATTTACTTTCTCGGCAATGCTCATCACTACTTCTTCTCCTTCGGCCACACACGGGCCTGCCATCAAAAAGAAATTGTCTTTATTGTACTTATCGCCAAACAGCTGGGCAAGAAATTCATTATTCATGCCGCAAATATAGTTCACCTAAAACTCTTAACACTCACTAAGTGCCAAAGGAATATGCGCAGCCAATCCGCCTTCTGCCGTCTCTTTGTATTTATGGTTCATATCCTGAGCGGTCTCCCACATAGTTTTCACTACATGGTCGAGAGACACACGAGCATTATCAGGGTTGCTTTGCAATGCCAGTTGAGATGCGGTAATAGCCTTAATAGCTCCCATAGTATTACGCTCTATACACGGCACCTGCACCAAGCCAGCTACCGGGTCGCAAGTAAGGCCAAGGTGATGCTCCATTGCTATCTCTGCCGCCATTAGTGCCTGACGAACGTTACCACCAAGGCTTTCGGTCAATGCTGCCGCAGCCATAGAAGAAGATACGCCTATCTCTGCCTGACAACCACCCATCGCCGCCGATAGCGTAGCCCCTTTCTTGAACATGCTACCTATCTCTGATGCAGTAAGTAAGAAATTCACAATTTTATCTTCATCATTACCATCGCAGAAGGTGATGAAGTATTGAAGCACGGCAGGTACTACACCCGCGGCTCCGTTGGTTGGGGCGGTCACCACTCTACCAAATGAGGCATTCTCCTCATTCACAGCCAGAGCAAAACAGCTTACCCAATCCAATGTATACTTAAAGCTGTCTCCTCCACTTCTTATGGCTTCAACCCACTCTTCATAATTATTATATGGCTTACCTGTAAGTATCTTTTTGTTAAGTGTTGCCGCACGGCGTTTTACATTCAGCCCTCCCGGCAATTCACCTGTAATATGGCATCCGCGATAGATACATTCCTTCATCACACGCCAAATGTTCAGCACACCTTCTTTGGTCTCTTCTTCACTACGCCAAGCACCTTCATTCTCCATCACTATCTCGTAGATGCTCAACCCTGTTTTTCTGCCCCAGTGCAATACCTCGCTAGCTTTATCTATAGGGAAAGGCAGCTCTACACTATTTGCCGTAAGATTGTCTTCTCCTTCCTTCACTACAAAACCACCACCTATAGAATAATAGGTCTCTGCTATTTGCGTACCATCACTTAGTGTACATAAAAAGGTCACCGCATTAGGGTGATAAGGAAGGCTCTCCGTAAATAGAAAAGTAACATCAAAAGAAGGGTCGAAGTCAATTTCCTTTTCTTTACCGAAGGTCATCTTCTTGTCTGCCGCTATCTGTGCCAGCGTACTATCTATCTTATTCACATCAAAGGTCACAGGGTCTTCACCACAAAGCCCAAGTATCACCGCTACATCAGTACCATGCCCCTTACCTGTTTTGGCAAGAGAGCCATACAGCAGCGACTGTACTTTTACTACATTATCTATCCCCTTCTCCCTAACCGTATCTATAAAACGCAAAGCAGCCCTCCATGGGCCCAAAGTATGCGAACTGCTAGGACCTACGCCTATCTTAAAGATGTCAAAAACAGATATAGTTTCTTTGATCACAGTATGTAAACTTCCTTTTACGGGTACAAAAATAGGGAGGAACATCGTCCTCCCCTGTAAAGATACACACTATGCTACGAATAAAAGGATAATAACATTCAGTTTTATCTATGGCATCAACACTTTGTCTATAACATGTATCACACCATTGCTTTGGTACACATCTTTCGTACTCACCATTGCAATTCCTCCTTTACTATCCTTCACCCAAAGCTTATTCTTCTTTTGCATGATAGTAAGTGTCTCGCCCTGAACTGTTTTCAGAGTAGCTTTACCTTTACCTTGTTTCACCATTGCCATTAGCGACTTGGCATCGTGATTGCCCGGCACTACATGGTAGGTCAATACCGCTGTTAGCTTACCTTTATTCTCTGGTTTCAATAGGTTATCTACCGTCCCTTTTGGTAGTGCATCAAATGCGCTGTTAACAGGAGCAAATACAGTAAACGGGCCTTCGCTTTGTAGCGTGCTTACCAGCCCTGCTGCTTTTACTGCTGCTACCAGTGTTGTGTGGTCTTTAGAGTTCACTGCATTCTCTACAATGTTCTTAGACGGATACATAGGCGCACCGCCTACCATTACTGTTTTCTCTTTTCCTTGTGCAAAGGTTGGTGTTTGCTGCATAGCAACCAGTGCCAATGCTAATGCGGGAACTATCAGATACTTTTTCATAACTGTTTTGATTAAATACTTTTCGAATTGGTTATCAAATACAGATACGAAGCATTCTATTGGTCGGATCTATACGCACAAAAAAATGTCCTGCATTGCTGCAGGACATCCTTCTATAAATAGACTCTTTTGCTATTATTTCACCGCCATTTCAAAAGGCATCATCATCATGGTCTTGCCATTCATGCGCTTGAAGTTTCTGATGGTCTGTATCATTTTATATTCTTCGCTAAGCTCATATTCTTCTGCCACCTTTGCTGTAGCAGTGCTCATAGATGCACCGCCAAACATTCTCAGCATACGCTTGAACTGGTCAGCAGGGTCAGGATATGTAGCTATATGATAGTCCGTAAGTTCTGCCATGCTTGCAGCACTTGCTACGGCTCTATCCAAATCACCAAGCGCATCTACCAATCCATTTGCTAATGCGTCAGAACCTGTCCATACTCTACCTTGTGCTATTACGTCTACAGAGTCTACACTCATTTTACGGCCATCTGCTACTCTGCTTTTGAATATGTTGTATATCTTATCTACCGACTTCTGCATGCGTTGTCCTTCTTCTGCGGTAAACGGTCGTGCCCCACTTGGAAAGTCAGCATACGGTGCGTTCTTCACTTCGTCAAAAGTGATACCCAGCTTGTTCTTCATCAGCTTACTGGTATTGAACATCATTGTGAATACTCCAATGCTACCTGTAATAGTATTTGGCATAGCAAAAATACTATCGGCCTGGCAAGAGATATAATAACCGCCCGATGCTGCAAGGTCGCCCATAGATACTACTAATGGTTTTTCTTTCTTCAGTAGTTGTAGCTCTCTCAATATCACTTCAGATGCCAGTGCACTACCACCCGGAGAGTTCACTCTTAGTACTACTGCTTTCACGTTATCATCCTTCCTTAGCTTACGGATGATCTGTGTAAAGTCTCTTGATGCTACTTCATAATCATTCTGCGCTTCTCCATCTACAATACTACCTTCAGCATAAACCACTGCTATACGCTCACCTGCTACAGACTTCTTCAATACCTTATCAGCATACTTACTTATTGATACGGTCTGTATCTTATCATCACTTTCCAGTCCTATCTTCTTTCTTAGTCGCTCTCTTACTTCATCAGCATATAGTAAGCCACTTACTAGCTTATTGTTCAGTGCATCTTCAGGAAACTCTATAGTACCATTCTTAGCAAGTAAAGTTACAGCAGCTGTATCTGTTCCCGTAAAATCGGCTACAGCTTGTGTGAATTGCGACCAGAAGTCACCCTGAAACTCAGAAATCTGCTGACGGTTAGCATCACTCATCTCATATGCACGGAATGGCTCTGTAGCACTTTTGAACTTACCAGCATAGAAGATCTGTGGTTCTACATCTAGCTTATCTAAAGTTCCTTTGAAAAAGGCAAGCACCGAAGCAAAACCTTTCAGCTCCATATCGCCCACAGGGTTCAGATATATACTATCAGCAGCAGTTGCTACAAAGTAAGTGCTCTGTGTTATCATTTCTCCGTATGCGTATACAAACTTGCCGCTTTCCTTAAAGTCGATTATCGCTTTACGAAGCTCTTGCAACGTAGACCATCCATTAGGGCTAGGCGATAAACGTAGATAGATACCTTCTATCTTCTCGTCATACTTTGCATGCGCTATAGAGCGTGTTACATCATACAATCCTGCTGAGTAATCATGCTCATCGTTGAATATCACACCGAAAGGATTCTTCTCTCCCTGCTCATGAAACCTCTTGGCCATATCTATATACAGCACACTTTTTTCTGCTACACGCACTTCACTTTTACTCACCTCACTGGTCACTACCGATACGACCATACCTATCACTATCAGTATCACTATAACACTTGACATAATAATTGCCAACATAGAGGCAAAGAACATCTTGAAGAATTGCTTCATAATTATTGATTTTTCGGATATGTGCACAAATATACAAGAGCTACACATACTTCTGTTGCTTATCACTTTTTGTTTAGGGTGATTTTATGAGGTAGATATTATATGTGGTATTTTTATGTGCATGAAACAGCTAGTCAAATTCATATTGCCGTTACTTATACTGACCTCTAATACAGTCTTGGCTCAATCACTATTAGAATTGTCCTACGACTCTAAAAAGATAAAAGAGATATACGACATCATGCAGAAAGTGCCTGATGCGCCGGAGGTACATATGCGATACATTAAAGCATTTCCCAACAATAGGGAAACATTTATGGACGTCTTCAACTCTCCGCAAAAAGACCAGCTGTACGACCATAGCCATGGCTATGTGATGGGTATGCAACAAGCTGCTATCAGCTACCCAGACCAAGCATTATACTGTTGTTTACTCATAGCCAATGAGCTGAAGGCTTGGAGCCCCGGACCAGTAGCCGACCTGCAAAATGTGATCTATGACATATCACTCAATAATGTAGATACCTTTATTGTAACTGTGGAACTATTCCAAAAGAGTGCTATATTTGACATAGCTTCTTTTTTAGCCGCTCATACAAACCATACCGTAAACCCACAGTTCAACGAGCTGATCGCCTTACTTGAACAACGCAACAAAAAAAGGCTGCTCAAGCTTTTTGATAAAGCTTTGAGGCAGTGACAAACTTGTATGAAAAAAAGGCAAACTGCCATATACGATCGTATTGGTAGCAACTACAACAACACGCGAACAGCAGACCCTTATATAGCCGATAGGTTATATCATTTACTATCCCCAAAGGAAGATGGACTTTACTTAGATATTGGATGCGGCACAGGCAACTATCTGAAAGCATTAACAGATAAAGGACTCAGCATTATTGGTGTAGACCCTTCTAGTACCATGCTGAATGTAGCCAAACAACAAAACCCGGGAACTGAATTCATGTATTGCCATGCTGAGAAGCTACAGTTTGGAGACAACTACTTTAATGGTGCTCTAGCCACCTTCACATTACATCATTGGGACAATTTAGAATTAGGCCTGAAAGAAGCTTGTAGAGTACTAAAACCTAATGCTAACCTCGTTATCCTTAGTTTCACACCCGAGCAAATGGATAGATATTGGCTTATACACTACTTTCCTGATATGATAAAAAGATCAGGAGAACTTGTATATGATAAGGCTACTCAAAATCAAATGCTTCTTGATGCTGGCTTTAGCGCCGTCAAAAAAGAAAAATATTTCATACACGATGGGCTTACCGATAACTTTCTATTCTCTAATAAATACAAACCAGAACGCTACTTAGACCCTGCTGTAAGAAATGGCATTTCCAGCTTCAGACTATTTGCTACTGAGCAAGAGCTTAAAACAGGTATCCGACAATTAGAAGCAGACATTAGTAGTGGTTTCATAAAATCTGTTATCGAAAACTACGAAAACGACTTAGGAGATTACCTGTTTTATTGTGCTACAAAATAATCTTCGTTATTTAGCACCTCAATATGAATAAAGCTTATCTATTACTCGGCAGTAATGAAGGAGATCGTCTATTATGGCTGAGTAAAGGAGTATCATTATTAAAGAACAGCAGTACTATATTAGCTACTTCCGCTATATACAGTACTGCTGCATGGGGTGTTGAAGATCAGCCTGACTTCCTGAATATGGCTATCAGTATAGAAACAGAGCTATTGCCGTTACAGTTATTAAGTGAGATACTGGACATAGAGAAACAACTTGGTAGACAACGCACCGTTAAATGGGGGCAACGTATCTTAGATATAGATATCCTATTCTACAACGATGATATAATAGCCGAGCCTACACTGTCTATACCACATCCTTTTATACAATACCGTCGGTTTGCCTTAGCACCAATGAAAGATATTGCGCCACACCTTTTACATCCAAAATTGAATAAGACCATTACCCAACTACTGGTAGACTGTGAAGACAAGTTAGTGGCAGAAAAAACACAATTAGAACTGACAGAAGGTTTGAATATGCCATAAAGAAAATGCTATATTTGCCGCCCCCTTATGAAATATAGATACATTGCAGTAGAAGGAAATATAGGATCAGGAAAGAGTAGTTTAGCCACATTATTATCAGAGCATTTCGGCAGTACAGCAGTATTAGAAGAGTTTGCAGACAACCCCTTCTTACCAAAGTTCTATAAAGACCCTGAGCGTCATGCTTTCCCTTTGGAATTGGCATTTCTAGCAGACCGATTTAAGCAGTTAAAGTCAATTTTGCTCAATACTGACATGTTTCAGAATGGAGTAATATCTGACTATCTATTTATCAAAAGCAAGCTGTTTGCAAAGGTGAACCTTAAAGAAGACGAATATGAATTATTCCAGAAGTTCTTCGATATCCTGAATAACAGCCTACCCAAACCAGACCTGGTGATCTATCTACACACACCGGTACATAAATTGCAACAGAACATAAAAAGTAGGGGGCGTGTTTTTGAGCAGAATATCCCTGACGACTACTTAAGAAATGTGCAAGAGACCTATCAGCAATACCTGAAGCAAAATGCACAGAAGACCATCATTATAGACACCACAAATGTCGATTTTGTGTCAAATAATAGCCATTTAGACCAGATCATATCCTTTTTAGGAAAAGATTATAATTTCTCAACTCATTACCTCACAATAGATTAGTAATCTTGTAGCGAGTAAGCGGATAAGCAT
>CAZPDA010000025.1:0-21376 GCA_964585115.1 uncultured Flavipsychrobacter sp. | reverse complement strand
ACTACACCCTACTATTGAAAATCAACTACTTACCATGCTCACTTTAAGAACAATTGTTTCTTTTTGTTCTTTTTTGTTCCCAGTAGGAACAATTTATCATAGCAGTGAAAAACGCTCACATTATTACTATAACAAATATACGCTAAAACAAAAAGCCGCCCAATAGGCGGCCATATTATTTTATGATAAAGGAATTACCATTGCATGGTCTTGAAGCTACTGCTCACCACTAGCTCTTTACTTCCCTTAGTATACTTATAGAAACCTTCTCCACTCTTAGCACCTAGGCGTCCAGCTTCTACCATGTTCACCAACAAAGTAGCAGGAGCATATTTAGGATTACCAATACCTGTATGTAATACATTCAAGATGCTCAAACATGTATCAAGACCGATAAAATCAGCAAGCTGTAATGGTCCCATAGGGTGAGCCATACCTAATTTCATAACGGTATCTATTTCCTCAACACCTGCAACACCTTCTTGTAAGCTAATGATAGCTTCGTTTATCATTGGCATCAAGATGCGATTAGCCACAAAGCCGGGGTAGTCATTCACTACACAAGGAACTTTGCCTAAGAACTTAGAAAGCTCATATACATCTTTAGTTACCTGCTCGTCAGTAGCATATCCATTGATAATCTCTACCAGCTTCATTACCGGTACCGGATTCATAAAGTGCATACCTATCACTTTTTCTGCACGCTTAGTGCTAGATGCTATACGCGTGATAGATATAGAAGACGTATTAGTAGCCAATATTGTTTTCTCAGGAGCATGCTTGTCCAGCTCTACGAATATCTTGGTCTTTAGGTCTATATTCTCTGTAGCTGCTTCTACCACAAGGTCAGCATCTGCTACAGCCTCAGCCATATCAGTAAAAGGTTTGATACGGTCTAGCGCAGCGTTCTTGTCCTCTTCAGATAGTTTACCTTTTGCTATCTGGCGATCCATATTCTTAGTGATGGTAGCTTTGGCTCTATCCAAAGCATCTTGGTTAATGTCCATCATATGAACAGTGAAACCACTCTGAGCGAATACGTGGCAAATACCATTGCCCATTGTACCAGAACCTATAACGGTAACCGTTTTGAACTTATCTAACATGTCTTTAGTTTTTGCGTTCGGCTAATGACATTTCCGACGCTGATTCAACAAATTTAAAAACGTGCCGAAGATAATGCATTCTTCTGTAAGGCTGCAACAAAACAGTTTTCCAGCATGATACACATTATAGAAACAGCCAATAGATACACCTCATTAAAGCTTTAGGATTTCTTTAACTACCAACTCAGGCAACCTGCACGCTTTTTGCATCATTTATAAAAGAAAACAGAACGACTATGAAAAGAATACTACTAGGCATCTTATTTATAACAGGACTTACCATTGTAGCTTGTACAAAGACAACATCAGTACCAAGAGCCGTGCACAACCGCGTAGTGGGTCAGTACACTTTTGACAAAGTGACCGTTAGTGATGGCTTTCTTAACTATGATAACATTACTGATGAGTACAAAGGCATGATACTACAGCTGAACGATAAAAAAGAAGCGGCTATCGTTGATGTAAATACGGGCATTACTTACACGGGCGACTGGAATGTGACCGCCTATGAAAGTAGCTATACCGATGATGACGGCACCACCACTGATACTGATTACTTCATAGACATATATGTATCAGGTGGCAGAGGTCGCATATTCCATATGGAGGGCAGAAATGCTATTATCAATCCACATAGAATGGAATTTCAAGTAGATAGGGCTGACGGCACCTACCGTTACAAGCTGAAGAAGCTGTAATAGAGACACCTATACACATAGTTTTAACAATACTTCTGCTATATTTTATGCTAAATTAGGGGCACGAAGTATATGAACATTCAAAGAGCTACACCCGTCAATGAACTGTTGGCCAAGCTTATATTTTTAGTACTGCCAACGATACTTATCAGTTACTTTTTGCTGTGGAATGCAAATGACTACTACTCTATTCTAAGAGATAAGGCATTACAGCAAACAATGTATCTGGCATTAGGTATGGCAGGTAGTGCGGTGTTCTATGGTTTCCGTTTCAGGTTCCTACCCACATTTGCCATACTTGTATTTGGGCTATACCTCATATACAAGGGGCTGGATAGTACTGCCGTGGGCGAGTTTGACATGGTAGCCATCACCTTTCGGTTCTATACCTTCTCCATCATTTTTGTTGCAGGGTGGCTCATAGGTTGGGGCTTTATACGGCTAAGGTATTGGTCGGTATTTGTTGCTGCACTCATGCTCACGGTCTGCGTACTGCTCACTGCTAAGGCACAAGTAGATACGGTAGAGAAGCTGATGATAGCCTTCTCCCCTGCCGTACTCTTCTCTGTATACATCATATACGCGGCAGAGCAGATATATAATTATAAGGATAAGTCTAAGTTCTTTTGGTGGTTCATGGGGCGCAGGCTGGTGTTATTCACGGCACTGGCGGCACTAATTTTTGCAGGTGTATCTTACCTATTGAAAAGTGAAATAGAAGAGACCGTTGCACAATATGGCGGGCAAGGTGAAGAAGGAGAGAACAGCATGCTGAAAAAGAATGCAGACAGCACCTTCAACATAAAAGAATATTCACGACTAAGAGGTAGCCTTGGACGAACCAACGAACTGCTATTCTGCGCACGTATAGACAACTATTTTGAAGGCACGGATATTCCCAATCCTCTATACCTAACCGCTTTTTACTATACTAAATTCGATACGCTGACGGAGACCTTTGAGCGAGATTCATTGATACCCTACAACGACCTCTTTGAACCGGACCCGTCCAGCCTGCCGATGTTCTTTCCGAAGTATGACTCAACGGTCATTAAAAACAGCTTGGCAGACAAACTAAGAACAGAAGTAGAAGTAGAGATATATAACAAATCGCTAGACCCGAACACTTACCTTGCTCCGCATACGGGATTCTTTGTACAGCCTATAACTATTGAGAAAGACTATAGAGACCAGTTCAAAACAGCATACAGAACCAAGAGCTATGTATCTGAACTGAACAGTGCTTACTTCGTATACAACTCTCAAGACGAACCTTTAAAGACCTTTCAAGAGCAACGCTTCAATGTACTGAGAAGAGTAAAAGGATATGAGGACATGGACGACAAGTTCATGAGCTACTACACCTATATGCCGGGCGACCAAAAGTTCCAACGCATATCAGACCTTGCTAAAGAAGTAACCAAGGATGCTAAGACACCACTGGATAAAGTACTCGCCATCAGAGACCACTTCTTAGAAAAAGACGAGGATGGCAAGCAAGTATTCACTTATACTGATAACCCCGGCATTCCCGATATACCAAGTGCATCGAAACTCCAATACTTCCTATTTGAGAATAAGCAAGGCTACTGTGCCTACTATGCAGGTGCTACCCTCTTTATGCTACGAGCATTGGGTATACCATCGCGCATAGCAGTTGGCTTCATGACGGTGGACAGAAGTGATAAGAACAAAGGCTGGTACTGGTATTATGCCGACCAAGCGCATGCTTGGGTGCAAGTATACTTCCCCGGCTATGGCTGGCTGGATTTTGATACCACCGTAGGTAACGAAGATGCCGAAGAGAGTCCACAACCCGATGGAACACCACCAATGCAGCCACCTAAAGCATGGCTTGCAGCAGAAGGTATTGTAGAGCGCATAGACACCGTGCAGAAACGTATGGACATGAAGGTACGCACATTGATATTCAAAGACAATGAGTATAGTGTAGACTCTTTTGTAGTGGTAGATATGGATATGAAGATAGCGGCTGTGTATAGAGATAGTGTAGCCGTACCGCTCAGTAACATCCAAAAAGGAGATGAAGGAACTGCGGTCTCCTATGCTCTTGCATTCAAGAAATTATCCGAGCGCAGAGGCGAAAGCGGTGAAGCATTAGCTAAACGCTTCCCTACCCCTGCACCTATAGATGAGATATACCTGAAGCGTCAGGATATTGCACCTAAAGAAGAACCTAAGAAAGAGGAAAAACAGCCTGAGCCTATATCTGTTAAGTATATATTCTTAACGGTACTATTGACCATTGCAGGCATCATTCTATTGATATTTGCAACGCCATACTTTGTATATCAGTATTACAGAACAAGGCACAACATGACCAAAGACCCGGAGAAAAAACCATACTGGGTATACCGTACTGCGGGTTACTATCTTAACCAAATAGGTATAAACAGAGGGGCACTGACACCAATGCAATATGCAAGAGATGTGGTAGACCCTCAATTCAATACCAACTTTGTAGCCTTTATGAATGTTTACTTGAAACAGAAGTACGCTAACCAGAAGCTAACCAGTGCAGACCTGAATGTTACCAATGGTTTCTTGAAGCCATTCATAAAACAAGTGCGTAGTAAAGTAAGCTTTGGCAAACGACTAAAAGGCTTCCTGAACCCGATGAGGACACTAGGCTTCTTTTACAGCACTGAAGATGGTATGGAAAATAAGCGTTAATACATCATATAACATCCGAAGCTTAGTAATTTTTATAGCTTTGTTTTTGAAAATAGATTACCTGTGGGCAAACCAAAAGAAAAGAAAGGAAAGAACCGTTTAATTAAGTTTATCTGGATATTCTTCCTTATATCATTAGTATCATTCTTCTCGCTCATCCTCATGATAAATGCAGGATGGATAGGCTTTATGCCATCGCTAAAAGAGCTGGAGAACCCTAAGAGTGCCGTATCGTCAGAAGTATACTCTAATGACGGGCAGGTGATAGGTCGCTATTTTGTGCAAGACAGGTCTAATAGCGACTACAATGAAATATCACAGAACGTATTCAACGCCTTGATAGCTACGGAAGATGCTCGCTTTTATGAGCACTCAGGTGTAGATGGTATAGCCACGCTAAGGGTAGTGCTAAAACTAGGTAAAGCGGGTGGAGGTAGTACCATATCTCAACAGTTGGCAAAGAACCTCTTTGGGCGTGAGTATACTAGTAAGCTTATGTTACCTATTACCAAACTAAAGGAGTGGGTAATGGCTGTGAAGCTGGAAAAGAACCTGACCAAGGACGAGATAATAACATTATACCTAAACACCGTGAACTTTGGCGGTAATATATATGGTATCCGCAATGCATCTATGACCTTCTTTAACAAGCCTCCTGACCAACTAACGGTGGAAGAGGCAGCTGTGCTTGTAGGTATGCTAAAGGCTACTACTTATTACAACCCAAAAAGGAATCCTGAGAACTCCCTTACCAGAAGAAACGTGGTTATAGAACAAATGACCAAGTACAACTTCCTGACAAGAGAAGAAGCAGAGAAGTATAAGCAGAAGCCACTGGTACTAGACTATAAAAAGATAAGCTACCACGAAGGTCTTGCACCATACTTCAGGCAAGTAGTGGAGCAAGATGTAAAGGAAATCTGTAAAACACTTACCAAGCCTAATGGCGAGCCTTATAACATATATAAGGACGGTCTTAAGATATACACCACTCTGGACGTGACCATGCAGCAACATGCTGAGGCTGCGGTACAAAAACACTTGGATGAAATGCAGCAGATATTTGTAGACCAGAGCTACTATAAGAGTGGCAAGGTGTGGAACAAGTATCAGAAGTACTTATTATCATCGGTCAAAGCATCTCAACGCTACAGAGACATGAAGCAGGAAGGCATGAGCCACGACAAGATCATGAAAGAGATGAAGAAGCCTGTGAAGATGACCGTATATACTTGGAAGAATAAGGAACATGAGGTAGATACCATCATGAGCCCGATAGATTCTATCAAGTATGTAAAAATGATATTGCAGGCAGGTTTCTTAGCAATAGACCCAAGCTCAGGACAAGTAAAAGCATGGGTAGGCGGTACTAACCACGAATACTTTCAATACGACCACGTAAATATCAATACTAAGAGACAGGTTGGTTCTACTATCAAGCCACTACTCTACTGTTTGGCGGTAGACAATGGGTTCTCTCCTTGTGGTATGGTATCTACATCGCCTCAAGACTTTGCAACGATAAAAGGCTATAATGCAGGTGGCTCTAAGAAAGGAGACATAACGATGAAAGAGGCATTAGCAAAATCAATAAACAACGCAGCTCTTTACCTCATCAAGCAAGTAAGCATCAGCTCGTTTGCAGACTTCATCAAGCAATGTGGTATTACCAGCAAGATAGACCCCGTGCCATCGCTGGCATTAGGTGTTCCTGATATATCACTTTTTGAAATGCTGGGAGCTTATACCATGTTCCCTAACGAAGGGGTAAATGTGAAGCCTATATACATTACCCGCATTGAGGATAAGAACGGTACATTACTTAAGAGCTTTGTTCCAGTTCAGAAAGAGCTGATCAACCCGACCACAGCGTATAAGATGGTAAAGATGATGCAAGGTGTGGTAGACTATGGTACGGCAGTAAGAATGCGTTATAAATACAAAGTAGAAGGAGATATAGCAGGTAAGACAGGTACTACCAACGAGCAAGCAGATGCATGGTTCATTGGGTATACACCTCAACTATTGGCTGGTGCATGGGTAGGTTGTGATGATAGGTATCTACGCTTCCAGACCACCCGTGTAGGGCAAGGAGCATCGGCGGCATTACCGATATGGGCATACTTCATGAAGTCGCTACAAAATGACCCTAAAACAGGTATAAAAGCAGACGCTACATTCAAAATGCCGGACAACTTCAGCGACTGCCAAGTATTGGTAGACTCTAACAACCTGTTAGATAACCTAAGACCAGGCGAAGAGGACGAAGTAGCTCCTACAGTACCATCATCAGAGTGGGATTAATGATAAACAGAAGATAGTAATAAGAATGAGTGTTAAAGGAAAGATCATTAACGATCCGGTATATGGCTTCTTAAGGTTTCCAGAGCCCTTTTTGATACAGGTAATAGACCACCCTTGGTTTCAAAGACTAAGGAACATCAAGCAAATGGGCATGGCATATTTGGTATATCCCGGTGCTACACATAGTCGCTTTCAGCACTCTATGGGTGCCTGCTACCTAATGAAGATGGCCATTGAGGAACTGAGGATAAAGGATATTGAAATAACTGATGAAGAAGCTCTAGGAGCTCAAATAGCTATTCTGCTTCATGATATTGGACACGGCCCCTACTCTCATGCACTAGAGCACTCTCTGGTAGCAGGTGTGAAGCATGAGCGTTTGTCTTATATCATCATGCAGCAGCTCAATAAAGAATTTGGTGGTAGGCTTGACTGTGCCATTGAAATATTCAAACAAACACATCCAAAGAAATACCTGAACCAGTTGGTATCCAGCCAGCTAGATGTAGATAGGATGGACTACCTGAACCGAGATAGCTTCTACACAGGAGTATCAGAAGGGGTTATCGGCTACGATAGGATATTGCAGATGCTTACCGTGAGGGATAATCAGCTAATGGTGGAAGAGAAAGGTGTACACTCCGTAGAGAAGTTCATCATAGCACGCAGACTGATGTACTGGCAAGTATACCTGCACAAAACAGTGCTTGGCTCTGAGATGTTGTTGATCAACATACTGAAAAGGGCAAAGAACTTAGCGTCAGATGGAGTTAAGCTTTTTGCTACCCCTGCCCTGTCCTACTTCCTTTATAATAAGGTAAAGGGCACTGATCTGGAAAATGACCAAGAGAAACTAGCACTCTACTGCTCTCTTGACGATAATGACATACTCACATCAATAAAAGTATGGGCGCAACATGAGGACAAGATACTATCACGCCTATGCAATATGATACTAAAGCGGAAGCTATATAAGGTACTGCTAACGTCCGAGTCTATTGACCAACAGCTTGCAGACAAGAAGGCGGAGCTAAAGGAAAAGCTGAGCTTATCAGAGGAAGAACTGAGCTATTATGTGATATCAGGCACAACCTCTAACAATACCTACAATATCAATGATGAACGTATACAAATAGCTAGGAAAGACGGTAGTACAAAGGATATTTCGGAAATAGATAACCCCATTGTTAATAAGGTTCTTGCAATGCCCGTGCAGAAGAACTACATTTGCTACATTCAGCCTGAGTTGTAACACATAAGCAATAAACTTTAATTATTGGAGTTATTGTAACTTACAGCGCTATTTTAATATAAAAGCATGCAATTTACCGCTTTACAAATTGCTACACTCATTCAGGGAAAGGTAGAAGGAAACCCTGACGTGAAGGTAAGTCGTGTAGCAAAAATAGAGGAGGCAGACGAGGGTTCTCTTAGTTTTGTAGCCAACCCCAAGTATGAGGAGTATCTATACTCTTCAAATGCGTCTGTAATTATAGTTAATGACTCGCTAGAACTGGAAAGTGAGGTAAAAGCTACCCTTATACGGGTAAAAGATGCCTACAGTGGCTTTGCCCTGCTTCTGGAAAAGTATAATGAGATCATCTCCCAAACAGGTAAAAAAGGGATAGAAGAACCTTCGTATATATCTAAAACTGCTAAGATAGGCAAGGATGTATACATAGGTGCTTTTTCGTATATAGGCGACAATGCAGAAATAGCAGACAACGCTCAGATATTCCCTAATACTTACATAGGCGATAATGCTCGCGTGGGTAAGAATAGCAAGATATTTGCAGGAGTAAAGATATATGACAACTGTGAGATAGGTGCAAGGGTTATCATACATGCAGGCACAGTGATAGGTGGTGACGGGTTTGGCTTTGCTCCACAGAAAGATGGAAGCTATAAGAAAGTACCGCAGATAGGTAATGTGATAGTAGAGGATGATGTGGAAATAGGTGCAAATACTACTATTGACAGAGCTACTATGGGTTCTACTTACATTCGTAAAGGGGTGAAGCTAGACAACCTGATACAAATAGCTCACAATGTAGATATAGATGAGAATACCGTTATAGCAGCGCAAGCAGGTATATCAGGTAGCACTAAGGTGGGAAAGAACTGTATCATTGGTGGTCAGGTTGGTATGGTAGGTCATATACAAGTGGCAGATGGTACCCGCATCAATGCGCAAAGTGGTGTATCTAAGTCTGTAACGGAACAAAATGTTGCGCTAACAGGCTCACCAGCATACGATTATAAAAGTTCACTGAAAAGTCAGGCAATTTTTAGAAATTTGCCTGAACTACAACAACGTATCTCAACCTTAGAAGAAAAGATCGCGGAGTTGACCACATTATTGAATAATCAAAATATTTCGGTTTCGAAGTGAGTGTAGGCGAATTAAACAAAACGAGTTCGAGTCAAAAAACAACTAATCCGGTGGTGCAGCAATCAACAACTGCAGAATACCAACATACGTTAAAAGGTCCTGTGACCTTGGATGGTGTTGGACTGCATACAGGTCAACAAGTGACAATGACATTAAAACCCGCGAATCCGGGTTTTGGAATCAGGTTTCAGCGAATAGACCTTCCTGAACAACCTATAGTAAAAGCAGATGTAGACCTTGTAGTAGACACGTCAAGAGGTACTACCCTTGAGTACAAAGGTGCACGCATTAGTACCGTAGAGCATACACTTGCAGCTCTTGTAGGTATGGAGATAGACAACGTGCTGATAGAACTTAACGCTGACGAAGTACCGATACTTGATGGTAGCTCAAGAGAGATCATCAAAGCGATAGAAAGCGTTGGGATACAACAACAAGACGCTAAGAAAGTAGTATACAGCATAGATACGAACATTCACTACTACGATCCTGTGAAGAATGTGGATATGTTGGCTGTTCCATCAAGCGAATATCAGATTACTACCTTAATAGACTTCAACTCGCCTGTCCTAGGTACGCAGCATGCTACTCTAAAGCACATCACAGAGTTCAAGGATGAGATTGGTCCTTGTCGTACGTTCTGCTTCTTACACGAGCTGGAATACTTACTAGATAACAACCTGATAAAAGGCGGAGACCTTAGCAACGCAATAGTTGTGGTTGATAAAGTAGTAAGCCAAAACGAGCTGGACAGACTAGCAGACGTATTCAATAAAAAGAACATACAAGTAAAGCAGGAAGGCATTCTGAACAATATACAGATGCACTTCCCTAACGAACCTGCAAGACATAAACTACTTGATGTAGTAGGAGACCTTGCATTGGTTGGCTACTCAATAAAAGCGCATATCATTGCCAGCAGACCCGGACACGCATCTAACGTAGAGTTTGCTAAGAAAATAAAGCAGTACATCAAGAAGAACAGACACCTTTCTGATGTTCCGCATTATGACCCTAATCAGGAGGCGATATATGACATCACCCAAATTGAAAGATCATTACCACACAAATACCCTTTCCTACTGGTCGATAAGATCATTGACCTTAGTGACGACCATGTAGTAGGAGTTAAGAACGTAACCTTTAACGAGCAATTCTTCCAAGGACACTTCCCAGGCAACCCTGTGATGCCCGGTGTACTACAGATAGAAGCACTGGCTCAGACAGGTGGTATATTAGCTCTTAACAACTACAGCGACCCTGAGAACTACGATACTTACTTTTTGAAAATAGATAAAGTAAAGTTCAAACAACGTGTAGTACCAGGTGATACGTTAATATTGAAACTAGAGCTAATGAGCCCGATAAGAAGAGGTATCTGTGAAATGAGAGGTGCGGTATACGTTGGAAACAAACTAGTAACAGAAGCAGAATTAGTAGCGCAAATAGTACCAAAAGACAAGAAATGATCCACCCGCTTACCTACATACACCCCGATACTAAGATCGGGCCAAATGTAAAGATAGATCCGTTTACTACCATCCATAAGAATGTGGAGATAGGTGAAGGTACATGGATCGCCTCTAATGTAACGATAATGGAAGGTGCGCGCATAGGTAAGAATTGCCGCATATTTCCTAGCTCCATTATTTCAGCTATTCCTCAAGACCTTAAATACAAAGGAGAAGAGACATTAGTGGTAATAGGTGACAATACTACCATACGTGAGTGTGTGACCATAAACAGAGGTACTGCCGATAGACACAAGACTCAGATAGGTGACAACTGTCTTATCATGGCATACTCTCATATTGCGCACGATTGTATCATTGGTAACAACTGTATCTTCTCAAACAATACTACACTTGCCGGACACATAAACGTTGGCGACAACGTAGTACTTGCAGGTCTTACCGCTGTACAGCAGTTCGTACGTATCGGTTCGCACGCATTTGTCACAGGTGGTTCTTTGGTACGTAAAGATGTTCCTCCTTATGTAAAAGCAGCACGTGAGCCATTGTCTTACGTTGGTGTCAACTCTATTGGGTTGAAGCGTAGAGGCTATTCTATTGAGAAGATCAACCATATTCTTGATATCTACAGAATACTCTTTGTACGCGGGTACAATACATCTAAAGCATTGAGCATTATTGAGACCGAGATCCCTGTATCTGATGAGCGCGATGAGATCATCTCATTTGTAAGAGAAACAGGTAGAGGTATCATGAAAGGATATATGAGCAGACACAATGACGATATCTCTTGAGCATATAAGCAAGAAGTTTCAGCGTCACTGGATATTTAAAGATATCAATTTCACTTTTACATCTCCGGGCAAATACGCCTTACTAGGTGCTAACGGTAGTGGTAAGTCTACCCTGCTACGTATAATAGCAGGCATGCAATCAGCTACTGTTGGCAAACTTCACTATGCAGTAGATGGACATAAGGTGCCTACAGATAAGGTTTTTGATATGGTATCTTTTGCTGCTCCGGGGCAGGATATTGTAGATGAATTTACCTTTAAGGAGTTCTTAGAGTTCCATTTCATCTTCAAGAAAAAACTACCGGGGCTAAGTATTGATGACATCATCAAGCTAACAGGGCTGGAGAAAGATGCAAACAAGCCTATAGCAGACTATTCATCCGGCATGCAGCAACGTGTAAAGCTGGCACAAGCTATTTTTTCTGATACTCCATTCCTGTTTTTAGATGAGCCCTGCTCTAACCTTGACCAAAAAGGTGTAGAACAGTACACAGAATGGATAGAACGATATACTAATGACAGATTAGTGATAGTAGCATCAAATGATATACGTGAGTACTTCTTCTGCAAAGAGCACATAGAGGTAGAGGATTATAAATAACTTACGGCTTACAAAACTTAGTTATTAGCATAATTTCTTGCACCGAACAAGGCACTACCAACACGTACCATAGTGCTACCCTCTTCTATTGCTAACTGATAATCGCTACTCATACCCATAGAGCAGATATTAAAGTATGGCTTCTCTATAAAAGTAGATTGCTGCAAGTTTTGAAACATACCTCTAAGCCTTGCAAACTCTTTACGTATCTGCGTTTGGTCTTCAGTAAAAGTTGCCATGCCCATTAGCCCGCATATCCTTACGTTGGGCAGGTCAGCCTCTTGTGCTTCGTAGTAATCAAGCAGCTCAACTATGCTGGTCTCATCTAAGCCAAACTTGCTTTCTTCATCTGCTACATGCATTTGAAGTAGTACATCAATTACTCGGTCGTGCTTGGCAGCTTGCTTATTAATCTCCTTCAATAGCTTAAAGCTATCAACGGCATGTATCAGGTGCACAAACGGTGCAATATACTTTACCTTATTGCTCTGTAGATGCCCGATGTAATGCCAACGAATATCTTCAGGCAGTTGAGGTTGCTTATCTACCAGCTCTTGCACATAGTTCTCCCCAAAATCTCTCTGACCCAACTCGTAGAACTCTTTAATATCTTCTACAGGTTTGGTTTTGGAGACTGCAACCAATGTAACTTTTTGAGGCTCTAATTCTTCTGTTAGCCTATTCCACTCCTCTTTATTTACCATCTTCTATCTTACTTAGTATTGTTCTTTTTCATTAGGAAAATCTCCGCCTTTCACATCTTTGATGTAGTTCTCCGTAGCTCCTTTTATATCTTCATAAAGGTCTAGATAGCGACGAAGGAAACGAGGTGAGAAATCTTTTGTGATACCTACCATATCATGCATCACTAGCACTTGACCATCCACATGCATACCTGCACCAATACCTATAACCGGAATATCCAACTCTTCAGCTACACGCTTACCAAGGTCTGCCGGTATCTTCTCTAGTACTATTGCAAAACAGCCTGCCTCTTGAAGCAAACGAGCATTCTTTATCAACTGCTCAGCCTCTTCATCTTCCTTAGCACGTACCGCATAAGTGCCAAATTTGTATATAGACTGAGGTGTAAGTCCTAAGTGTCCCATTACAGGTACACCTGCGCTTACTATTCTGCGCACAGACTCTTCTATCTCAGCACCGCCTTCTAGTTTAATAGCATGAGCCCCCGACTCTTTCATTATTCGGATAGCAGATACCAACGCTTCTTTACTATTACCCTGATAGCTACCGAATGGTAGGTCTACCACTACCAAACAACGCTTGATAGCCCTCACCACACTAGATGCATGGTATATCATTTGGTCTAGCGTAATAGGCAAAGTTGTTTCATGCCCTGCCATTACATTCGACGCAGAGTCGCCCACAAGCAACACATCAATATTGGCATCATCAAATATCCTTGCCATAGAAAAATCATATGCCGTAAGCATACTTATCTTTTCCCCTTGCTGCTTCATCCACTGAAGCGTGTGCGTGGTCACTCTCTTTATTTCTCCGTGTGTAGACATATACTATGTTTAAATAAAAACCTCTGAAGCCATTAATAAAGACTTGTTGAAGGCTTCCATATTTAAAGACAATGGTATCTCTTTGCGCTGACACCATTCTACCAAACGTTCTGTTGCAATATTACCAACTAATTCGTCCTCAGCCATAGGGCAACCGCCTATTCCTTTTATGGCACTGTCAAAACTCAAGCAACCATTATCATAAGCTGTTTGTACTTTCTCTTCCCATGTCTCTACTGTAGAGTGGAAATGTGCACCTATATTGATGTCAGTAAATTCAGGAATCAAGCTCTTATAGATATACTCTATGTTATCAGGCTTAGCCACACCTACAGTATCAGCCATAGCAATGGTCTTGATACCCAACTGCGCTAACTGCCCTACCCACTTGATAGCCACCTCTGCATTATACTCATCACCATAGGGATTACCAAAGCCCATAGATATATAGACTACCATTTCCTTATTGCGCTGCACACATAGGTTCTGTATCTCCTCTACATGCTTTAGCGATTCGGCAATGGTCTTGTTGGTATTTCTTAGCTGGAAGGTCTCTGATATAGAAAATGGGAATCCTAAATAGGTTATCTCATCATATACTACTGCATCGTTAGCACCTCTTGTATTAGCGATGATGGCCAACAGTTTAGTATTTGTATCGTCCATGTTCAGCTGTGGAACTACATCTTTTGTATCCGCCAATTGAGGTATAGCTTTAGGCGACACAAAAGAGCCAAAGTCCAACACATCAAAGCCCACCTCTAGCAAGCTATTGAGA
This sequence comes from uncultured Flavipsychrobacter sp., assembly GCA_964585115.1. Lineage (GTDB taxonomy): Bacteria > Bacteroidota > Bacteroidia > Chitinophagales > Chitinophagaceae > UBA5543. Next base: position 7,005 of record CAZPDA010000025.1, on the reverse strand, counting down.
TAAGCCACTTTTTGTTCTGTAGGAATAAAACGCTCCCACCCTTGCATGGCATCTCTGGGACATTCTACCAGTGATATCTTCTTTTGCATATTAGTTGCAAAGATAGTAGCCTGTTAAACAAAATTTAAGGTTATCTACCATCAAACCTTCTTATTCGGGTATTATTTAACTTTAATACCAAATTATTACAACATGATACTATCTACAACACCACAATTAGAAGGAAAAACAATTACAGAATATAAAGGTGTGGTCTTTGGTGAGACCATCATTGGTGCTAACCTATTCAAAGACCTATTCGCATCTATCAGAGACATAGTAGGCGGACGCTCAGGTGCTTACGAAAAGGTGCTTGCAGAAGCACGCGAAACTGCTATGCAAGAAATGGCAGAAAGAGCACGTATGGTAGGTGCTAATGCTGTAGTAGGTATTGATGTAGACTACGAGGTTGTAGGTCAGTCAGGTAGTATGCTTATGGTCAGCTGCTCCGGTACTGCTGTCGTTGCTCAATAATACAACCCTAAATATTATTTATTGGCTTGGATGAGTTCTAGAAACTTGTTCAAGCCTTTCTTTTTGTCTTCACCCAAATAGTAATGGATGTTCTTAGTATAATACTCCTTTAGGTCGTAGTATGGGAAAGGGTGTGCTGCCACCACTTCATCAAGATGCTCCAAGCCAAGAGCATTAGCTTCATTAAAAGCTGCTAAGAAGTCGGCTGGCAGGTCTTTATTGGCCACCCAAGCTGCAAATACAAATGGAAGCCCGGTGTAGTCCTTCCACCCTGTAGATAGGTCATATATGTATTCAAAATTAACATTCTGTTTCAGTGCACGGTCTCCTATTATTACCCCTGCGGTGGTTCCGTTGATGTAATTGATATAATACTCTGTAGCTTGCTTATAGGCAACATCTTTTTTCCAATGCTGCTCCAAAAGCAATTGTGCAAGACGCACCGATGTTCTAGACTGATAATCTAAATAAAGTGACTGTACTTCTTCAATAGGTACTTGGCTAAATATAGATACAGAAGCCACATCTCCATCAGCCGCTATACCATAATCACAAGCTATTCTTGCACCTTCTACTGTAGGTATTGCAGCAACAGGCATTAAGGCTATGTCTATCTCGCCCAACTGTAGTTTGGGTACTAGTTGAGCGGGATAATCCGTCACCAACTCTATATCTTTTCTTATCTCGCTACGCTCTATTCCGTACAATAATGGCTTAGTATTCAAATAACTTACCGCCGCAACTTTTATTTTGGACACTTACAGTCTATTTTTGGACGCAAATATACGGCTAAGCGAAGAACTCATGTCTCAACAGTTAATAATTTATACAGATGGTGCCGCTCGTGGCAATCCCGGTCCCGGTGGTTATGGAATAGTATTATTGTGGAAAGGTATACGTAAGGAATTCTCTCAGGGCTATAGACTGACCACTAACAACCGTATGGAACTGTTGGCCGTTATCGTAGCAATAAGAAGCCTTACACGAGAAGGCGTGAACATCATCATCTATACAGACTCATCTTATGTGGTTAACTCAGTAGAAAAAGGATGGGTGTTCAACTGGCAAAAGAAGGGTTTTAAAGGCAAGAAAAATGCAGACCTATGGATGCAGTTCTTGGAGTTATACCCTAAACATAATATCAAATTCCAATGGGTGAAAGGGCATGCTAACAACCCGGGCAATAACCGTTGTGATGAATTGGCAACAGCCGCAGCAGATAGCGGAGATTGGCTAATAGATGAGGTTTACGAGCAAGAGTATCATAATAAATAACCTACTCTGGTTTACCGTGCTTATTGTTAGACCAAAGGTTATCAATGGTCCAATGCAATCTTTGTATAAAAGGTGCTTTGCGCACTTTGCAGTCTTGCTTAGCACATAGCTTGCAAGAATAGTCTGCACAGGCATCTACATGTATGAATACTTCTACTTTATTACCAAAGTGTTCCTTCACTATAGCTTCCACGATGTGTATCTCGCGTTCTGCATCGCGCACCTCATAGTACCAAGGGAGGGTCATGTGAGCATCTATATGTATGGAGCTACCACCTTGTATCACACGCATATTGTGTAGGTCTACCCAATCGTCTTTACGGTTCTTTTGTAGTACCTCTATTACTTCTTTCAATTGTTTCACATCAGCCTCATCCATGATTCCTGATAACGAACGACGAACCAACTTAACACCAGTAGTGATAATTAACAGGGCGAATATCAAGGCCACTGCACTATCTAACCAGACCCAACCTGTGAACAACAGCAGTACCAAGCCTACTATCATAGCAAAGGTGGAATAGGCATCTGTCTTTAGGTGTTTACCTGCCGACTCTACAATAAGCGACTTCTGCTTTATACCTGTACGCTCTGCATAAAACCCGACAATGTAATTGAGCAGTCCCGTAGCTACTGTGATGTAGATACCTACATCTAGTTGATGGATCTCATGAGGCTCTAACAATTGCCCTATCGCCTCGTAAATAATGAATAAGCCTGCAAGGCTTATCAGCGAACCTTCTATAGCAGTAGACACATATTCTGCCTTACCATGCCCGTATGGGTGATTAAGGTCTCTTGGCTTTGATGCTAATATAATGCTGTACAGACCTATGAAGCCTGCGATAACATTTACAGTACTTTCCAGAGCATCAGTAAGTATAGTAACCGAGTGAGTGAGATACCAAGCCCATAGTTTGCCCACGAAAAGTATTAGAGAAAAGAAGGCAATATAGCGCTGCAACTTAATGGGCATGTACCTAGTTTATTTTTGTTTGAATAGCTTATTCATAGCAGCTCCACTCCATCCTCCAAGCCCTCCTATCAATGCTCCTATGAATACGTTCACGATAATGAATACCATATTGCTTGGCAAACTAAATAAAGTTGTCATTCTCGATAAGAGGGTATGTTCATTCCCAACATCTGCTTTTACAATAAGATACAACCACAACAAAGCGATACCCAAAAAGCCAACTATAAAACCTCTACCGGTTTTCATCTTAGCAATCACCGCTATAAGGAATGGCACGACAGCTATCATCCACCAAATAGAAGTAAGGTAGGATGCTACCCAAGCCAATAGAGCCGTAATTAGTATGCTTATCAATATTTTCATTTACTGCTTGGTTGTATGGTCCACTTATAAATGAGTTTATCGCTTTCTTTTTCATCACTATTTAGGAAGAGCAACTCAAAGTATTTCCCTTCTTCCCAGTTAGCTACAGAGGTACCATAATACTTACTACCGGGATTTCCACTTTGCCCTCCGGGATATACGCCATATGCTTTCACTCTGTCTCCCATCTCCACTACCATTCTCCAAGATGGTCCGTGCACACCTTTAACCGCATTGACCGTATTACCCCAGCCACCATTCTTCATAGGGCTATAGCTGAATGCAGGCAGCTTTGTAAGGTGATTCAACCTTGTATTTTTCACTGCATACCATTCTCTGTTATCCAGCTTACTGATACTATCTGCCGCAAGGTTATAGCTCTCCATTATTATACGTTGCAACTCTTGGCTTGCAGTATCTTCAAGTAATAATTGCATGGTTACTTCATCTGATGGCAATAAACCTCCTTTCACTTTAGCAAACTTATCTGCCCACATTTTTTGGTGGAAGAAGTACCACCATATTTGCCAAGAGGTGGCTTCTTTACTAGAGGCTTCTAATTGGTAGTCCCATTGCTTTAATTCGTCCAGATATTGAGTATTATTTAGACTAGCACTACTGGTCTGTGCCAGCATTACAGGCAACGATCTTGCCGCAAGTATAGAATATACATCGTTCTGTAAAGCGAACATATCCTCTACACCTGCTTGGTGCATAGTATCTAATACTTGATTCATACGCCATGCACGATAGTCTACAAACTTACCGTTGTACCAATAAGGGTAAGTGGTATCCGTCACTATTTGATTGGCAGAACTTAGGTAACCCTGTTCGGGGTTGAGTACATGAGGGTTTTCTTGCATAGGGATATATGCCCCCCACAGAGTGGTACTATCATTGCCCTTCATTACATACTTACCTTGGTCTTTCCATTTATTGATGAACTGACCTTGCCCCCATAGTGCAATATTTCCTTGCTTATCGGCATAAATAAAGTTCTGTGCAGGACATTCAAAATGATGGATACCCGAAACAAAATCGTCATAGCCTTTAGCTCTATTTACAATGTACAGTGCAAGTAATTCATTCGTAGCATTGTGCGCCATCCATTTTAAGGCAAGGGGCTTGTCTGTAATGTTCTCTTTACTATGTTCATCAGGCATCAATACAGGTCCATGCACGGTATAGTTTACCGTATCAATAACATCTGGCTTACCTTTTACTTTTATTACTTCTATTCGTTTTTCAAAGGTCTTATCCTCTCCATCAAATTGATAAGTGTTGGTAGACGTAATATCTATTTCGTAAAAGTCCTTTACATCTCTATAGTTGTTCGTAAGCCCCCAAGATATGTTGTCGTTAAAGCCTATAACTACTCCGGGTGCTCCCGGTAGAGACACACCATATACATTTATATTCGGGGCTTGAAGTTGCACTTCATACCAAAGCGATGGAAGGTTCAGACCCAAGTGCGGGTCGTTGCATAAAATAGCTTTACCGCTTTTAGTTCTTGCTCCGCTTAATGCCCAGTTGTTACTACCCTTTCCTGTTTCATCTATCTCGTTATCAATAGTAGCACTCCCCAGTGTAGCCCAGATATCTCCTGTAGGGGCATCAGGCACTTGCATAGATACAGAGTCATACTTAGTACCTGTAGGAATAACAGATGTACTATTAGCGATCCTATCAGGGAAGAACTTACGGAAGTCATCAGCAGAAAGTAGACTCCTCAAATAAGTATACTGTATATCCCTTACATCACCTGTAAGGTCATCAGCCATATACTTTAGCAATAAGGCAGATTTGATATTGGTCCAAGGCTCAGGTTCAAAGCCCATTAGCTTATACTCTATAGGGTAGTCTCTTTTACTAAGGTTAGAGATATAATGATTGATACCGTCACGATAAGCATTGAGCATATTTGCAGTGCGCTCATCTTTCAGCATTACATCAAGCGAACGTTCAGCAGCATATACCATGCCTTTACGCCGTTGTTCTTTGTCATAATTTACAGCACCATCACCAAGTACTTCACTTACCCTACCGCCTGCAGCACGTGTTTGCAGGTCCATCTGCCATAGCCTGAACTTTGCATGCAAGTATCCCTGCACAAAGTACAGGTCATGGTCATTCTCGGCTTGTATATGTGGTACTAACCTATCATCGAACCATACAGCTACCTTACCTTTTAGGCTAGGAAACTCTAATGTTTCATTGAAGTCTTTCTTTGACGATTCGGCATTAGCTATAGCTCCGTTTACGGGGTCTAACAATCTGCCTAATGCAGGTATACTGCCCATTGGTTTGTCTAATAAATAAACCAATACAACAGTTATGATAAGCGGCAATATGGCGCGCAGGTAGCGCATATGTTCATCATTTATTGCCCATTACTGAGCAGGTAATTCTATAGTATAAACATTCTTCTTTACCGTTAGCGAATGGTCTCTTAGCCAAGGGTTCAGCAACTTCAACATTCTGTAGTTACTACCTTGATATATAGCCCAATCAGCCAGATTTGGTATTGTCTCCGTTACGGTTATCTTTCTTGTTTCGATAGGTTCGTAAGCATCATCTTCCAGCACCATAAACCCAAGGTCGTCTGCATTAGATATGATGTGCTTTAACGCCACTATGCGGAATATATAACGCATGGTCTCTTCCGGTAATAGCAGGTCGTAATAGTTATCTTGCTGCTGGTAGTTAGAGAACTTATTATACCCTCCTTGACCACAGTTATACGAAGCCGCAGCAGCAGTCCACGAGCCAAATCTATCATAGGCTTCTTTCAAGTATTTACAAGCAGCATCTGTAGCCTTTTCTATATGATAACGCTCATCCACTTCTCCATTTATCTCCAATCCATAACGCTCGCCACTACCCTCTAAGAACTGCCAATAACCTCTTGCTCCCGCAGGGGATGTTTGATTTCTTAGTGAGCTCTCTGCTACACACAGGTACTTAAAATCATCAGGAACCCCATTAGCTTTAAGCCTAGCTTCGATTATAGGAAAATATCTTGTTGTAAGTCTTAGTGTATATAGTGTATTCGTATGATAGTATGAATTGGTCAACACTTCGCGTTCTAGCTGCTCACGCACATCCCATCTATCCAATGGTACTTTCTCCCCTGCAAAATCTATCTGTTTAGGTATATCAGGTATATACCATTTATACTGCACCTTCTTATTCTTCTTGACCGTCACAGAGCTTTCATCATACTTCGTGATCTTAAATGCCAGTGAACCTACTACAGCCACTCCTAATACGACCCCTGAAATAATATATATCAATGGTTTCAACTTCATCTTACTAATTCTTTACAGTGTGGTGTACTATAAATATAACTAATCGCAGTAAAAATTGCTGATTTCTTCTGTTAATGTTCTGATCCGGCAAATAAATTTTACGATAAGCTATCTTTACTATCATTAAGCATATATACTAATGAAACGAACCGCATATATACTATCAGCAGCACTACTACTTTGCTCTTGCAACGAGGTAAAAGACAATACAAAAAAAGCTATTAATAAAACAGGAGAAACAATTGGTAAAGTAGGAAGTGAGTTTGCAGATGGTGTTGCAGATGGCGTCAATAAAACATTTAAAAGTACACTGACCATATCAGATGACTTACAAAAGAAAGGTATATCGTCTGGCAAGTTCAGCATGAATGATGATACCCATACGGTTAGTATTTACCTCATATTCAATAGCAAATTTGACGACACACTAACTGCTAAAATATTTGATAAAGAATGGCTGGAATATGGCAGGTGTATTGCTCACATCAGTGGTAAGAAAGGAGACGCACAGTTCTTTGACTTTGTATTTGATGAACGAACTGATTTTGAGATGCACAGTAATATTTTAAT
>CAZPDA010000024.1:0-21565 GCA_964585115.1 uncultured Flavipsychrobacter sp. | reverse complement strand
CTCTACAGCCTAGTGCATCTTTAGCAATGAGCTGTATAGTATAGTTTTTATTATCTATATAAATCTCAGATGGGTTAGACCTGAAAGAGCTATTACCTGTGGCAAGGTCCCACTCATACGATGTAGCATTTTTACTTATGCCTGCATCAAACTGGACAATCAATGGAGGACATACAGCTACAGAATCGCTCATTGTAAAATCTGCAGTTGGCTTTTGCAATACTACCGGAGATGTAGCTACAAAAGTATCCTTACATCCTAAAGTATCTTCCACTACAAGTGTTGGTATATATGAATTTGCTCCTGTTTGCGGATAAATATGCCATGGTTCATCCAATATGCTTGTATCTCCATCACCAAAGTACCATTTATATACTACAGCATTTGTTGAGTTGTCTGAGAACTTAATTGTATCCTCCATACAAGCAGGACTTTGAAAGCTAAATGAAGCTATTGGTTTATGAGGTTGCACTACTTGAGGTATTTCAAGTGAGTCCATACAGCCAAAGTCATCCTCTACAATCACCTTTACATTATATGGTCCTCTTTGTGAATATTCGTGCCATGCCGTATCGTAATTATTAACCCCTGTTTTTGTTCCATCTCCAAAATTCCATTGCCAACTCACAATACTATTAGGAGATGTAGTCTCACTAGAGTCTTGGAACATTACATTTACTGGCACACAACCCATCAATGGATCTGCACCGAACTTAGCCACTGGTCTAGACTGGAAAACAAAATTCGGCACTTCTTTTGTTTGTTCACACTTGTGCTCATCAACTATTGATACCAATACAGTGTTACCTCCTTCGCGGAAATTGCTATGAGAGAATTTATTATTAGGAGACCCGATACTGATCAAGCTACCATTTACATACCAACTATATCCGGTGGTAACTTGAGTACCTGTTACTGTAGCTGTAAACTGTACAGATTGTCCCTCACATATAGTTGAATCATCGGCTACTAGGTCGATAGTAGGCTCTACTATATTAAGCTGCTTACTAGCAGTATCTTTACACAAAGATGAGTCATTATATATTATCAATGTTGCAGTATAGTTTCCTACAGCCGGATATATATGTGTAGGGTTTCTGTCAGTAGTATTAGTAGTACCATCTCCAAATATCCATTCAAACCTGTGTCCGCCTATTGAGCTGTCAAAAAAGCTTACTTTCCGTGGTGTATCACAACTATATTTCAATGCAAAATCAGCAATACCACTTCTTACACATACAGAATCCACTTTTACTGTATCATCCATACAACCATAAGAATATGCACGCAATTTCACAGTAAAACATCCTGGCTTAAAGTATCTTTTTACCGGACTATGTTGTGTGGATGTAGTATTATCTCCAAAATCCCATTTAAAAGCGGTAAGCGTATCGCCTGTACTTAAATTAGTAAACACGAAGAACTCATTAGGACAAACTGTATCTGTAGGAGTAACTGAAAAGCTTGCATTTGGTACATTACCCACTCTTATTTGTACCGTGTCATACTCTGTACAACCTCCTGCAGCATTAATCTTCAATACCACATCATATATACCTGTATCTGTAAATGTATATGTTGGATTTTTTTGTGTAGAGCTAGCACCATTGTGATCAAAATCCCACTCCCAGCTAGTAATTGCGTATGGGTATAAGTCAGAACTTGTATCAGGGCCTTGATGAGCAAAGCCATTGAACTGTACGGTTAGGGGTACACAACCACTATCAGGACTACTTAAAGCTATAGCATGTAGTTCATATAGCTCTACAAAAGATGTCTTTGTTAATGTATCAGAACATCCATTACCATCACCTGCTATCAATGTAACAGTATATTTACCATTTTGCATGTAAGTATGGCTGGGGTTAGCAGCCGTGCTTATTGCTGAGCCATCTCCAAAATCCCAAATATAAGATGTGAGACTAGTGCTTTGAGGTGTAAAAACAATAGTTTCGGGTGCAGGGCACGGTGGGTCAGGATTTTTAGTAAAGTCTACATTAGGTTTTGGATGTATTATTATCTGTTTTGAAACTGTATCAGCGCACCCATTATAATCTAATATGTACCGAACAGTATAAGTTCCTGCAGAGCTATAGATATGAACAGGGGAAGTATTAGTAGAACCAGTATTGTCTCCAAAATCCCAACTAGAACCAGTAGGCATAGGACTAGATGTATTGGTAAAAGTCACGGGTGATCCTGCACATGCAGATGTTGGTGCTGAGAAACCAGCAACAGGATCATGAATGTTAATGTAGTTATTTATAACAGATGTTCCTTGACAACCATTAGCATCTGTCACGGTCAATCCTACATTAAAAGCAGTTGGAGGCGTACCTGTAAAACTGACATTTGGAGGATTTGCAGCTGTGCTACCAAAGGTCCAAGAATAAGTATATCCCGGGGTACCTCCTGAAACTGAAGATGTAAAATTTGTAGTTGCCGGAGAAGAGCAAAAGTTCACATCATCTGCCGTAAAACTAACACTTGGTGGTGCGTAAACATTTATATAATTATTTTTAGTAGCAGTATTAGTACAGCCATAACTATTTGTCACCGTTAGTGTAATTGTCTTTAACCCCGATGAGGTGTAAGTATGACTAGCATTTTTTACAGAGCTGGTAGTTCCACCAAAGTACCAGCTATATGTTGAAGTACCAGGTGCATTTGCAGTAGTCTGGTCTGTAAAATTAACAGTAAGAGGAGGACAACCTGTAAGTGGTGACCCTGAAAAGTTTACAGTAGGCTTACTATGCACAGTTATATAGCCTGTTTTTGTTTCAACATCAGTACCATTACCATCAGTTACAGTTAGAGAAACGGTATACGTACCAGGTGACGTATAAGTAGCTGTAGGATTTTTAATCACTGATGTACCTACACCAAAATTCCAGCTATAAGTATAGTTTGAGGAGTTACCTCCTGTAGTCTGGTTTTGAAAGGTGACTTGTAAGGGTGCACAGCCTGAAGTTGTAGTTGCAGTAAAAGCTGCATTTATTTGCGCATATGATACTGTATAGCAGCACAATACGAGCAGCAATAGCATACTTTTTTTGATGATTGGTTGTCTCATAGTATTAACTAGATAACATGTTAAGTATCTATACGTAAGTTAACGAAATTATAATTTAACTATACGTTCATAAATAGAGACGACAATTTAACTTAAATCGTTTGCGTTCAACTTTAATAAGTGATTAAAAAACATTGATAAACAATGTTTTTTCTTCTAAACACATATTTCTAGTGAACAAAAACCTCTAATATTCATTTTTACTGTTATTCGGTCGGCTTTTTCTATTTTTGCACACTTCAACAAGATATCATGACAGAAAGTCTAAGTAATGAGCAACTAATAGCGGTTGCACAAAATTTTGGTACACCTACCTATGTGTACAATGCTGATAAAATAGCTATCCAATTCAATAAGATGAAAGAGGCCTTTTCAGGTCACCCTATTAAGATATTCTATGCTTGTAAAGCTTTGACAAACATCAACATACTTAAATACCTTAAGAGCCTTGGATCTTGTATAGATTGTGTAAGTATCAGTGAAGTAAAACTTGCATTAAGAGCAGGGTTTGAACCTAAAGAGGTATTATTTACCCCAAACTGTGTAGATTTAACAGAGATAGAGGAGGGTGTAGCACTTAATGTGAATATCAACATTGACAACATCTCCATACTTGAGCAGTTTGGCAACAAACATGGCAATAGCTACCCTATATGTATACGTATCAACCCGCATATAGAGGCAGGTGGTAACTATAAAATATCTACAGGTCATATAGATAGCAAATTTGGTATCTCGATACACCAAATGCGCCATATAGAGCGTATAGTAAAGACGACGAACCTACATGTACAAGGCTTACACATGCATACAGGTAGTGAGATAAAAGACTCTAGCATCTTCATTCGCGGACTGGAAGTAATGTTCGAGATGGCTAAACACTTCGATTCACTAGAGTATATTGATCTGGGTAGTGGTTTTAAAGTACCATATAGAGATGATGAGATCGAAACAGATGTAGTAGAACTTGGTAAAAAGCTTACAGAGGCTGTTAAAGAGTTTGAAAAAGAATATGGTAGAGACCTTGAAGTATGGTTTGAACCAGGTAAGTATCTGGTTAGTGAATCAGGGTATTTTGTAACAAAGACAAACGTTATCAAACAAACGCCAGCTACAGTATTCGTAGGTATAGATACCGGGTTCAATCACCTTATCCGCCCTATGTTCTACGATTCTTACCATAAGATATCGAACATATCCAACCCTAGCGGCACAAGGCGTATCTACACTATTGTAGGTAATGTTTGCGAAACAGATACATTCGCATGGGATAGAGTATTGACTGAAGTACGTGAGAGCGATTACCTTGTATTCCACAATGCCGGTGCTTACTGCTACCAAATGAGTAGCAACTTCAACTCTCGTATGAAGCCCGCAGAAGTTCTTATAAAGGATGGACAAGCACACCTGATAAGAGAGCGAGATGACTTTGAAGACCTATTACACAAACAAATAGAAGTATTATAATTCATTAAGCCACTCCATAGCGAGTGGCTTTTTTAATGCAAAAACAATGTTTAAAACAATTTTGAACCCATTACCTTTGAGCAAACTTCCCAACAGTTTATGAAAAGCATTGCAGTTTTTTGTGGCTCTAAAGATGGCTATATAGATGTATACAGAGAAGAGGCTTACCGTGTAGGTGGTATACTTGCAGAGAGAGGTATACGCTTGGTATATGGCGGAGCCAAAATAGGTGTTATGGGTGCTATTGCAGATGGCGTATTGAATAATGGCGGAGAAGTTATTGGTGTTATACCTCAGTTTCTGCTCAATAAAGAGGTAGCTCACGAAAACCTTACCGACCTAATAATAGTAGAAACCATGCATCAGCGTAAGCTTAAGATGTATGAACTGAGCGACGCTATGATGACCCTACCCGGCGGCTGGGGAACTATGGAAGAGCTATTCGAAACACTAACATGGGGGCAATTGGGTATGCACAATAAACCTATGGGCATCTTGAATATCAATGGGTACTATGATAGCTTAAAGGTACTGATGACCATGATGGTGCACGAAGGGTTCTTGAGCGAGTGGACAAAGAAGATGGTTATGGTAAATGAGTCTATTACTGACCTGCTGGAAATGATGGAGCAGTATGATGCTCCTGAGCTTCAGCAGTTTCTGGACAAAGGCTCTTCTTAAGTAGGCAGGTCTGCACTAAAGAACATATAGGCAACTATTATGGCCACAATTACACTTACTAAGTCTGCTATAAGACCACATACCAATGCATAGCGTGAGTTCTTAACTCCTACACTACCAAAGTATACCGCCAACACATAAAAAGTAGTTTCGGTAGAGCCTTGCATTATAGCAGCTAGCTTGCCTTGAAAAGAATCTACACCGTATTCCTTAATAATATCTACCATTATACCTCTGGCACCACTTCCACTAAGAGGTTTCATAAATGCCATTGGCAAGTCGGGCACAAAGTCAGTTGGCAGACCAAAGAACGCTACAGAAGCACCAATAGCCTGTATCAGATAATCCATGCAACCTGAAGTGCGAAACACACTAATAGCTACGAGCATAGCTATTAGGTATGGGATTATCTTAACAGCGACAGTAAAACCTTCTTTTGCACCATCTATAAAATCATTGTAAACATTCTGTTTTTTTATAGCACCTGCTGCTACAAAGAGTACTACTATAAACATTATAACACCGCTACCTATTGCTCCTATGGTTTTACTCATTTGGTCAGGTGGCATTTGTGATAAGGTGTAGTAAAGCAAAGCTATTAACCCACCGAACCCTCCTACAAAAAGAAGAACTGGCAGCTTGAACAGGTTTATCTTTTGGTAGATAGCAACGGCTATCATTCCTGCAACAAAAGATATAAATGTGACGATAAGTGTAGGTAGAAAAATATCGGCCGCGTTAAATCCTTCCAGCCCTTCCTTCATTGCCATTGTTTGCCTAATGGCGATAACAGATGTGGGTATCAGTGTTACACCTGCAGTGTTCAGCACCAAGAACATTATCTGCGCATTGGTAGCTGTCTCTTTTTCCTCATTCAGCTCTTGCAGGTCTTCCATAGCCTTTAAGCCAAGGGGGGTAGCTGCATTATCAAGACCTAGCATATTGGCAGAGAAGTTCATCATTATACTTCCTTGCGACCTATGGTCTTTAGGCACTCCTTTAAATAATGTTCTAAAGAACGGGGCAACACCTCTTGAGAATGTGCGAATAACACCTGCTCGCTCTCCTACTTTCATCAATCCTAACCACAAGGTCATGATACCCGTCAGCCCAATAGATATTTCAAACCCTACCTTTGCACTATCGAACATGCCATTCATCATATTACTCATGATGTCCGCATCACCCGTAAAGGCAGCTTTAATAATAGCCACAATGAAGCCTATAACAAAAAAGGCTACCCAGATGTAGTTCAACGCCATACACTAAAAGTAAAAAAGCTACTTAAAAAGTAGCCTATCGTTAAATATCGTTTTTGAGTACTATTGTTTATCAGTATCAGTCTTGTCTTTATCGTTCTCGTCAATAGTGGTCTTAATATCTTGCATATTATGCTCTTTGGTGAAGTTTACTTTCCACTCCCCTTTTTCTTTCACTAAGTATAGCTTCTTATTATTCACATTTTTAGTAGCCATACCTTGCCCATCAGATATGCTGTAAGTAACCACAGCTTTATCACCTTCTTCCTTTACCTCTACTATATCTACTTTTATATTCTTCAGGTCTCCCTGTGCAGTTTGCAGAAACTTGCCTTTAAGGTTATCTATTGTAGTAAGTGTTTCTTTCGTTTTATCCGTAGCATGCTTCTTAGCTTCTACATAGTCCATTTCATAGAAGCTGGTAAGAAATTTATCTGCCACACCTTTAGCAGAGTTTTTATTACAAGACGAAATGGTAAGAGCAGCTACTGCTACTACAAAAACTGATAGTATTTTTCTGATACTCATATTCTATTGATGATAAAAAGTAAAGTTATTACTAAAATCTAACCTTGCAAATGAACCTTGCTTTACTATTCAAGAATAGTCTATCTATTCCTATTATAGGTCTATCGTATAATGTATCTACTTGGAATAATGAGGGCTCTTGAATAACCTTCATTAGGGCTTTATAAATAAACTCTGAACAATAGAGCCGCTCGTCAGTAGAAAGGTCAAAATCCATATCAAAACGTACAGGTAACCTATACTGCAACCCTATTTGCTTCTTTAGCTGTGACAGTTGCTCACTACTGAGGTCATACCGAACAACACCAAACCCTTCAATATGTTTAGGAGCAAGCCAAGAGTCCAAGTCTTCCATTTTTAGCTTTTGGTCAGGATTGTCTTCCCCACCAATACTATGCACTACTACCCAATTACCAATACTATCTTTTAATAGGATACCGCAATGCGAGTAGGTTTTGTCTATTGTATTGAACCTTGCTAAGGTCATGCTAATAAGGTCATTACCGCTACGCACTAGTATATCACCTTCTTCCATCAATACCATGCTCGAATCTATTACTTCTAACTGCCTACTCCATCCCTCCCTTTTTATATCAGTCTGTTTTTTATAAATAGCGACAAATAAGACCATAGCAGCATATAAAAGGTTGACCATCCATGATATATATATTCGGCTGCTTTTATGTGTCACTATATAGATTTTATCGTTGCAATATGGCAAATACAAATGGTAAATTATACAAACCGATAGTAACTTTGCACTGGCGCGAACGAATTTCACTACCGCTTGTTATACATATTATTATGGCATACAGATCGCTAAGAGCATTTATAGAGAAGCTAGAGCAAGAGAATGAACTTGTACGTATCAACACTTTCGTTGACCCTGAATTAGAGATAGCAGAGATAACAGACCGAGTATCTAAAACACCTGATAGGAACAAGGCTTTGTTATTTGAGAATACAGGTACAGATTTCCCATTGCTTATCAACTCTATGGGTAGCTACAAGCGTATGTGTATAGCACTTGGTGTTGATGAGCTTGATGATGTAGCAGGAGAGATAGAGAACCTCTTTAAGATGATATCATCTCCTAAGAACGGATTGCTCGAAAAGCTAGCCATGCTACCTCAGCTAGGCAAGTTCGCATCTTGGATGCCTAAAGTAGTGAGCGGGAAGGGTGCATGTCAAGAAGTGGTGATGAATGACCCAGACCTTTCCAAACTACCTATACTTAAATGCTGGCCTAAAGATGGTGGAAGATTTGTGACACTACCTGCCATACATACCAAAGACCCGAACAATGGCATTAGAAATATCGGTATGTACCGTATGCAAGTGTTTGAGAAAGATATGACAGCACTACACTGGCATAAGCATAAAGTATCTGCCAGACACTTTAACGAATATAAAAAGCGTGGCTAGCGCATGCCTGTAGCTGTGGCTATTGGTGGCGACCCTGTATATACTTATTCTGCTACAGCTCCACTTCCTGAGAATGTAGATGAGTACATGCTAGCAGGCTTCTTACGCAAGAAGCGTGTTGAAATGGTAAAATGTATCACACAGCCTGAAATTGAAGTACCTGCAGATGCAGATTTTATAATAGAGGGTTATGTAGACCCTAATGAAGAGCTGATATGGGAAGGTCCTTTCGGCGACCATACAGGTTATTATTCATTACCGGACTGGTATCCACGCTTCCATGTAACGGCTATTACACACAAAAAGGATGCGGTATACCCTGCTACTATTGTAGGTATTCCTCCGCAAGAGGATGCATGGCTGGGTAAGGCTACCGAACGTATATTCCTAGCTCCTATCAAAATGACGATGGTGCCTGAGATAAAGGATATGAATATGCCTGTAGAGGGTGTCTTCCACAACCTTGTTATTTCGTCTATAGAAAAAGAATATGCAGGGCAAGGACAAAAGGTCATGAATGCCATGTGGGGTGCTGGGCAAATGATGTTCAACAAGATACTAGTGTTGGCAGATGGCAAAGTAGACATCAATAATTACAAAGAGCTGGCTCAATATGTGTTCAACAACCTCAACCCTGTAACAGATGTATACTTCAGCCAAGGACCAATGGATGTATTAGACCATAGCTGTAGTAAGCTAGGCTTTGGCGGTAAGATGTGTATTGACGGCACTAAGAAATGGGAAGAGGAAATGGTGGAGCCACTTGAGCCATTCAAGTTATCTGCTGAATATGCGGATAACAAGATACTAGACCAGTTCAAAGAGGTAACTAGTGTTAATAGCCACCTAGCAAAAGAGCTTGGTATAGCTGTGCTATTCGTATCTGTAAAGAAGGAGCGCAAAGGACATGTACAAGAGCTACACAAACAGCTATCAGAACTGCCTATTGTACAGGGTTTTAAAATGATATTATATGTAGAACATACTGTTGATGCTGCTGATATAGCAGACGTTCTATGGAGATTCTGTAATAATCTAGACCCTCGTCGCGATCACTTCTATGCTGGACCAGTAGATAATATTCTTGGCCTAGATGGCACTATAAAGACCAAAGAGTTGGATGGGTTTCAACGTCCATGGCCTAATATCATTGTAGCTGACAAGCAAACTATAGACTCTGTAGACAATAAATGGTCTGAGTTAGGCCTTGGAGACCTGATAATCTCTCCATCATTAAAGTATCAGCCACAAATGTATGGCGATGAAGCAGAAGCCGGAACATACAAGTAATATGACATATGTTTTGTATCTTACAATAAATTACATTAAAATCGTTCAGTAATGAAACCTATATCTATATTGCTATCTACAATATGCATGTTATTTGCAATAAGTAGCCATGCACAAACATCATCAAGCGTTACTACTCCTGTTAGAGTTAACATTACTCAATCTCAGGAAATACAGCCGCAGGCATACTTCCAATCTAAAATAAGTGAATTTGATGTTTATACATCTCGTAATACACAAAGTGGTGCTCAGAGCGCATATAAAGACCTGAAGCAGATGATGGAAGACTTTTTAAAAGATACAGAACTGAAAATAGCCAATACTAATGGAACAGGAGAGGCTACATTACAGCAAAAGCTCACTAAGCAACAAAATGCTTTTGCAGCTATTACATCATTATCATCAGACCTAATGGCAAATCATGAAGCTATAAAGCAGCAGCTTCAAGAGTTCCTTCAAACACTTTATTAATAAATTGTTGTTTGCGTGACCTTATACTTTTATAGTATTTTCGCCGTGAGGAGATAGGTTTTTATATTACTAGACAGGATATCGTCAACGCAAAAAAGAACAATTGTGAAAGCTATAATACCAGTGGCAGGTGCAGGCACTATGCTTCGCCCGCTAACATATACACAACCTAAGGCGCTGATACCTATTGCAGGCAAAACTATACTTAGTGTTATCATAGACCAACTATTGAACGCTGGGGTAGATGAATTTGTATTTGTAATAGGTTACTTAGGAGAGAAGATCCAACGATATATTGCTAAAACATATCCTGAATTAAAACACACATTCGTACATCAAACAGACCGTCTGGGCACAGGTCACGCTATATGGCTTACAAAAGACGCTGTAGGCTCTGATGAGATGATAGTAGTTCTTGGTGATACTATATGTGATTACCATATTGAGGACATTCTAAACAGTAGTACGTCTCAAATAGGTGTAAAGAAGGTAGATGACCCGAGGAACTTTGGTGTAGCAGAGCTGGATGATAATGATAACGTGCTGAAAGTAGTAGAAAAGCCTCTGATACCAAAGTCTAACATGGCAATGGTTGGCATCTACTATATAAAAGAGACCAATGAGCTTTTTGAAGCACTGAGTAAACATTTAGAAAGCCGTGCAGATGATGAAGGAGAATATCACCTGACCAATGCACTACAGTACATGATAGAGAACGGCACTACAATGCACGCTTTCCGTGTAAACAACTGGTTCGATTGTGGTAAAAAAGAAACTTTGCTATCAACTAACGCTACACTACTAAAGCAGCAAAGCGACGAAAATGGTGAATCAGAAGAATCTTATGCTAAAGGCACAAACGTCATAATACCTCCTGTGAGCATTGCTAATGGCTGTAAGATCAGTCATTCTATTATTGGTCCTAACGTTACTATTGGTGAGAATACTACCATAGAAGCATCGATCATCAAAAACACCATTATAGGTTCTTATGCTCATTTGGATGAAGTTGTTCTTCATTCTTCTATAATAGGTAGTGATGCCTTTGTGAGAGGATTGAGCCAGAGCCTGAACATAGGTGATAACACAGAGATAGACCTAGGATAGCCTTAAATTATATTCAAAATAAAAGCCCCGTATATCGGGGCTTAATTATTTAGTTTAGGTCTGCTTGCTGTGTGGCTTCTCTTTTCAATGTCAGCTCCCACCTCCATGCAGTGTCCATCATCTCATCAAGACCATAGCGTATATCCCAATCCAGCAAAGCACGTGCTTTACAGTTATCTGCATATACAGCTACCACATCCCCCGGACGACGATCACCTACTTTATAGTTAAGCTTCTCACCAGACACTTTCTCAAATGCATTGATCAACTCCAACACAGTAACACCTTCTCCAGAACCAAGGTTGAAAACTTCGCACCTGCTTTCGTTACGCTCTTCAATCAAATACTGCAATGCCTTTGTATGCGCATTCGCAATGTCCATTACATGAATATAATCACGCACGCAAGAGCCATCCCTAGTGTCATAGTCAGTACCAAACACCTGCATTTCTGGTCGTTTACCTATAGCTGTTTGGGTAATGACAGGTACCAAGTTCTCAGGTTTCTCTTGCAACTCTCCTATCAATGCAGACGGATGAGCCCCAACAGGGTTAAAATATCGTAGTAAAGTAACATTGAAGTCGAGTTGCTTACGCGCAAAGTCCCTACATATATCTTCACCCATTTGCTTTGTACGTGCGTATGGCGATTCAGGCGATTTCAATGGAGCTTTCTCGTTTACAGGTAGCTTATCGGGGTTACCATATACAGAGCATGAAGAAGAGAATACAAAGTTGTTCACCTTGTAAGTTTCTGCACAGTATAGGATATTGATAAGTGACTGTAAATTGTTAGAGAAATACTTTAATGGTTCTTGCACTGACTCCGGTACAGACTTATATGCTGCAAAGTGAATGATACCTACTATATCAGGATTCTCTATAAATATCGTCTCTGTATCTCCTCTATCACAAAGGTTCACTTTATAGTTCTTCACGGGCTTGCCCACTACATTCTCTATACCCTTGTTCATACGCATAGAGCCTTTAGAAAGGTCATCTACAGATATCACCTCAAATCCGTTCTCTATAAGGTCTACAATGGTATGACCGCCTATATAACCACAACCTCCGGTAACTAATATTTTAGCCATAATATTATTATTCGCGCAAATATACTTTTTCTAGCGCACCTGCTGCACTTCTACCAGTTTTTTGTAAAAGCCACCCTGAGCTATCAATGTTTCATGCGTACCCCGCTCTACTACTTTACCTTTATCTAACACTACTATCTCATCAGCATTCTGCACTGTAGATAACCTGTGTGCTATAACAATACTCGTACGGTTTTTCATCAAGCTATTTATAGCATCTTGCACTATGCGTTCACTTTCTGTATCAAGAGACGAAGTTGCCTCGTCAAGTATTAGTATAGGCGGGTTTTTAAGCACCGCTCTAGCAATAGTTATACGCTGACGTTCACCACCGCTTAGTTTTGCACCTCTATCGCCAACCTCTGTATCGTAGCCTTCCGACTTCTGCATAATAAAGTTGTGTGCATTAGCTATACGAGCTGCTTCTTCTACCTGTTCTCTACTCACACTTCCTGCACCTAGTGTTATGTTATTATAGATAGTATCGTTAAACAATATCGGATCCTGACCTACTATACCCATCAGCTTTCTGATATCAAACAGCTTAGCATCCTTTACATCTACACCATCTATTAATACTTGCCCACTCTCCACATCATGGAAACGTGGTACTAGGTCTGCTATAGTAGATTTACCTGCACCTGAAGCTCCTACCAATGCGACACTCTTACCTTTCTCTACTTTAATATTGATACCCTGTAATACCTTTTTAGACCCATAAGAAAAGTGCACATCCTTAAGCTCAACAGATTCTTTAAAATCGTTGATAGGCTTTGCATCTACAGCTTCTGTAATGTTATTCTTCGCATCTAGAAGGCTATGGATACGGTCAAGTGCTGCAGTACCTTTTTGTACATTATAAAATGCAGATGATAGATTTTTGAACGGATTGATGATCTGTGTAAAGAATGCTATATAACCCAAGAACCATTCACCCTCAAACCCTGAAGCATTGCTCAGTACTAACCGACCACCATACCACAAAATGATACTCACTACCAACACTCCCATCGTCTCAGACATAGGCGACGCTAGCTCCCTACGTGCTGCTATCTTGTTTCTGGTACGGTATAATAGGTCATTCAACTTCGTAAACCTACGATGTTGATGCTCTTCTGCATTGAATGCTTTTACTACACGCATACCAGCTACGGTCTCATCTATAACGCCCATTATCTCACCAACCTGCTCCTGTGCCTGTGTTGATTTCTTTTTTAAAGACTTACTAATGCGTCCTATTATCAAGCCTGCTACAGGCAAAAAGATGAATAAGAATACCGTAAGCTGAGGGCTGATACTGACCATCATAGCTAAGAAGAAGATAATGGTCAAAGGCTCTCTGATGAACACTTGCAATACACTCACTACAGAATACTCTACCTCATTGATATCATTGGTCATGCGAGACACTAGGTCTCCTTTTCTTTCTTCTGTAAAGAAGCCTATCGGTAACGACAAGGTCTTTGTAAACATATCATCGCGCAAACGACGTATTATAGAGTTGCGCAAAGGATTCAATATGTACATGGATAGGTACAAGAAAAGGTTCTTCAACAGTGTGAATACTACTGCGGCTATACACACATATGCCAAAGCAGACATCTTACCATCTGTCATCAGCACATCATTAACCAACCTATTCACTACTCCTTTAACACCACTACCATCTGTAGCCAGCTCTTCACCACTACCAAATATTACTTGTAATATCGGTACTAACATTGTAAGCGATGCTAGTGAAAAGACCACTGCTAACAAGCTGGTTATAAAATAAGATGCTATCTGAGGCCTATATCCCCTCAGATAGCTCAACAATCTTGATATATTCTTCATAGATAATTAATCAATAGTGTACGACACAGTACCATCCTTCTCATCTTTCAGCACAACACCAGCTTCAGCCAGCTTATCTCTTATCAGGTCTGAAGTGGCAAAGTCTTTACGCTTACGTGCTTCTCCTCTTATGTCTATCAGTAGAGATAATACGCTATCCAGTTTGCCGCTTTGTTCTTTTTGCAACGGTTGCAAACCAAGTATATCTACCAGATAAACATTATACGTATCGACCAACAACTTGTAAGTAGCTGCAGACAATGCGTTAGCCTTCACCTGCCCTCCCTTAATACCATTGATAACAGGGGCTAGCTCAAATAGATTTGCAATAACCTTAGCAGTGTTGAAGTCATCATTCATAAAGTCGGCACACTCATTACACCAGTTGGTCACTTTTTCATCCAGCTCTTTATCTGTTGCTTCGTCACTCTTATTTGGTGTAAGCTTTTGTAGCACCTCATAGGCCTCCCACAACCTACGCATAGCTTTCTCCGATGCTTGTAGTGCAGTATTAGAGAAGTCTAAAGTGCTACGGTAGTGTGTTTGTAAAATATTGAAACGAATGACCATTGGGTGATAAGCTTGATCCAGCAGATCGTTCTTACCGCTGAACATCTCCGTAAGAGTAATAAAGTTGTTATAACTCTTACCCATCTTCTTACCGTTGATGGTGATCATGTTGTTGTGCATCCAGTAGTTTACCGGTACACATCCATGTGCTACAGTAGACTGTGCTATCTCACTCTCATGGTGTGGAAACTGTAGATCCATACCGCCACCATGTATATCAAAGGTTTCACCCAAGTACTTGCTACTCATCGCAGAACACTCGATATGCCAGCCCGGGAACCCTTCGCCCCAAGGGCTATTCCAACGCATGATATGCTCTGGCGGAGCTTTCTTCCAAAGTGCGAAGTCTACTTTGTTACGCTTCTCATCTTGTCCATCCAGCTCTCGTGTGGTCTCTAATAGCTCGTCTATCTTTCTGCCAGACAGTTGACCATAAGGGTGCTCAGCAGCATACTTTTTTACATCAAAATATACCGATCCATTCACCTCGTAAGCATAGCCTTTCTGTATGATATCCTGTATCATATCTATCTGCTCTACAATGTGCCCTGTAGCTGTTGGCTCAATATTCGGATCTATATTATTGAACAATCTCATTGCCCAATGGAATAGGTTAGTGTACTTATGTACCAGCTCCATTGGCTCAAGGCGTTCCAGTTGTGCTTTCTTTGCTACTTTATCTTCGGCTTCTCTACCTTCTTCTTCAAAGTGTCCTGCATCAGTAATATTTCGCACATAACGAACTTTATAACCAAGATGGCTTAAGTAACGATAAACCACATCAAAGGTTACATAAGGGCGAGCATGCCCCAGATGAGACTCTCCGGACACTGTAGGTCCACACACATACAAACCAACATACCCTGGCGTTATCGGTTCAAACTTCTCTTTCTGTCGATTTAATGAATTATATATATACAAGTCGGACATATCTAAAAAATAAGTGTAAAGGTACGTCTTAGCTTTTAGGCTTACTGTTTATTTTAAAATTAGCAATTATAGGATTATGGTCAGATAATCGGCTATAAGGAGTCTTGATACCTAATAGTTGCAATGCTGATGAGTCGTAGAATACATGATCGATCCTAATGGTCGGGAATATCTGATTATAAGAGCGTCCCAACCCTCTTCCTTTTTCTATGAATGCATCCTGTAGCTCACCTTTAAACGTGGTATACACATAAGACCCGGGCATCTCATTAAAGTCGCCACATATAAGCACGGGATATTTACTCTGCGCTATTACTAACATAGCACTATCTGCTTCTTTCGCTCTTTTGGCAAATGCCTCTCCAAATTTCCATACAAAGGTTTTAGACTTCCATACATCTGTACGTATACTGGTATTGCGCTTTCTTGCCTTCTCTATATATGCCTTATCGCCATCACTCAGCCCAAATGTATTCAAATGAACAAAGTACATACTCATGATGCTACTATCAGGCAGTAGCATATCGCCCTGTAATAGATACGTATACTCTGCTAGTTGGTGTTTGGTAAAACGTATAAGGGGGTGCTTGGTAAATATTGCCGTACCAAAATATATAGTAGTACCTAGCGTATTATCAAACTGATAGTAGTGATGTTTTAACCCCGTTCGTTCAATTATATTTTGTGCATAGGGTCGCATTTCTACGGTATCGTGTTGCGGCTTTGGAAACTCAGGCAGACATACTACATCTGCGTCTTCTCTGTTGATCAGATCAATGATTCCTTGCTCTACAGTAGTATCGCGCGTGCCTCCATTGAAGATATCCATGCCGTGCACATTCCATGTTATTAGCTTTATACGGTCATCTGCATTAGCAAGGTCATTCTCACTAAAATAGTTCAGCCCGAAAACAGTTAATGTTACTTTATAGCAAGCAATTAATGCTATCGTTGACAATAGGGAACGTAGTCGTTTCTTGGAGAAAAGCAACCAGAAAACAATAAAAAAGAGATTAGCTACAATAGCTAATGCTGTAGAAAGACTAAATATCTGTATTAACCGTATTTCTTCAGGACTAATGACTGACGCTAAGGCACATAAAGACAGCCATATGATAGCACCAATATTCAATAGTAATAATGCTGACCTAAAAACCCTTCTGAGGAAACCGTCTTTTCTATCCTTGTCAGACATTTTCTTAGTTATCGCTTTCTTCTTTTCCTGCTTTGAATAGGGACTCTTTTTCTTCTTTTGTCAGCGCATCATACCCCTTTTCATTTATCTTATCCAGTATCTCGTCTATTGTATCTCTACTTACTCCACGCTGAGGTTGATACTTGCTTTGCAATGCACGCTTACGTTTTTTGCTACGCTTTTGTGTTGATGCAAACTCGTTAGGTTCAGCAGCACTTCCTAATGAATCAAAAATATTATAGAACCATGCCCCCGGGTGGAAACCAGCATTTAGCAGCTTAACATAGCCAAAGCCCATACCTGCACCACCTGCTAATAAGAATATAGCCGCAGGCTGCATATTTGTATTTATCAATGCCAATGCACAGAATATCACAACAATCACGATCAACGGTATGCTAAAGTGTTCTGTTAGATGAAAACGATAGCCCGGAGATATTGTAAGTGCTGCTGCCGCAAAACCTATCACACCAGCTTGTGCTCCAAACATCAATGCTCTACCTCTAAATGCATCTACAGGCATTAGCTGGGCTAACTCATAAAATACGCCACCTACCAACAAGCAATACAAAAACATTGGTATCACCTGCCTATAGCCTATCAACATCTGCACTATTGAGCCAAAGGCATATAGCCATACCATATTGCTAAATAGTTCCCAAAAACCATTGTGTACCCAGCCATAGGTCAATACGGTCCATGCTTTATTTAGAAATAATGACACTTCCGGCAAACCTATATTTTGTGCCACACCTTCAGGAAATGCAGATGGTTCTACTTCCATTATCAGCATAACAATGCGTATCATATGATACATGATATAAGTAGTACCTGATGCTGCTATTAGCTGCAAAACACCATTCTTACTAAAACTCGGTATGCCTGAAGTACGTCTATACACTTCTATGCTTTTTTGATTAGTTATTTTAAAAAAACTGTCTTCGGTTATTCTTATTCCAGATCTTAATTAGGATAAAGGCCACGATCATACCACCTAAGTGGGCAAAGTGCGCAACATTATCACCCGCGGAGTTTTTGATACCTGAGAATAACTCTATCAATGCAAAACCTGCAACAACATATTTAGCCTTTATAGGGAATAAGAAGTAAATATATATCAGCGTATTAGGGAATAAATAACCGAAACCGAACAACACACCAAACACCGCTCCCGAAGCTCCTACAGTCGCCTCGTCAAACAAGCCTGAGATATATCTACCATCACTCAGCTGCACACCATGCAAGTATTGATTGATAGCACTAACAGACTCTTGGCTCATGTTTGCGCCGGGATTATTTGCCCAAGTATTAAAAACATATTTCAGTTTTTCCCCTGCTGGTGCTCTTAATGGTTCTATATGTTCCCGTACGAATTGGATGAAGTTATCCAGTGTGGGGTTCTGCTGGTAGGCACTAAATGCTTGCTCTACGGTATGATAGCCCCAGCCTAGCACTCCTAAGTGGAGCACAGCAGCACCAATACCACAGATTATATAAAAGAGTAAAAAACGTTTAGGTCCCCATACGTTCTCCAGCACACTACCAAACATCCACAAGCCAAACATATTGAAGAAGATATGAGATATGGTTCCCCCTACATCATTATAGCTACCATGCATGAACATGTGTGTAAGCAGCTGCCATGGTTGAAATAGCTTGGAGCGCCAGTAGTGTAAGCCTAAATAATCAGCAAGGTCTATACCATACTTGCCCAGTGCAAACTGAGCCACTACCATTATCACATTTATGATGATCAAATTCTTGACTATAGTTGGCAATACCTGAAAGCGTCCCGGCCTAAATTCTGTCATTTTCTTTTTTTTTCTCTTTTTCTAAAATCCTTCTTCGCGCAGGCAAAATTAAACTTTAATCGCCGCATAGCCTCACATTAGGCATTTCTCCCTTATAAAGTTGTGCTAAAAACTATGTGCTATCGTTTTTTGAGCATATCCAACACTCCTTCTTTCTGTAATATACGATAGCCTATCCTATCATTAGAGATACCCTCTTTTAGCTCATATTTAAAGTTGTAACTGTCGCTACCTTGTAGTTCTGTTACAAAATAGGCAAAGAGTATATCGCTTCTATCTTTAAAATGCTGTGCTACTTCATACAAGTGAGTTGATAGTACCAGCATATGGTTCTGCTTGTGCAATAAACCTTCTATCACTCCCCTAGTACATTCATATGCATCATGAACATTTGTACCTTTAAATAGTTCGTCCATTAGTACGATATGAGGCTCGTTCTTCACCAGCTTTTCTGCGGTTAGCTTCATCCGTTTCACCTCTGCAAAAAAGTAGCTTTCTCCTTTAAGTATATCATCTTCTACATGCATGTTAGTGATGATACCGCTTAGGTAGCTAATAGTAAGTGCCTGTGCCGGCACACCGCAACCCATATGCGCTAATAATGTGGCAACACCTAATGCACGCATAAAGGTGGTCTTGCCCGACATATTAGCCCCTGTAAGCAATAAGAAGTTTTGCTGCTGGTCAAAGCTTATATCATATGGAACAGGCGACTTTAATAATGGATGGTAAAGCCCCTTTGCCTGAAACCTTATTGGGTCTGCCTCATGCAAGGTTGGGAACGACCACTTATTGGTCATCGTAGCACGGGCTAAAGATTGCCATGCATCCAGCCGTGTATAGATATCCATCATCCTATACACTATATTCTTCAATGCACGACGAACCTTATAGCTAAGCATCGCAAGCTCACGATAAGGCGTTTTGTCTGACACCTGTACCAATTCATCTACCAACGGATGCTGCAATTCTTCCTCTAGCATAGAAAGCTCTTTGCTTAATAGCTCCGGCACTCCTTCTTGTTTAGAGAACTCGGTCAGCTTTATGCTCCCTTTCATAAAGTCGGACAAGTGCGAAAGAGAGAATTGTGTAAAATGATACTCTCCCCTATTCAGCAACTTCTGTACTGCCGCTGTGAACATTACATTCAAACCACTTGGCGGTGTACTCACATTATCTGCCGACTCAAAGTACTTCTCCAACATCACCAATGTACCATTGGATATCTCCGTTGGCCATTTATCAAGATGCTTAGTTAAAAATGCCACAGTGCTCTGCATTGCCAGTAGCTTCTCATAGCTGGCAGGAGGATTTTGGATATGCTTGCGCAGCACTTCCTTACCTGCTTGCGTAGTAGTATGCGCTAGCAACGAAAAGATACTACTGCCATCTTCGGTATTGAAGATAGAGAGGTCTTTGAGTGTGGTCTTATCATTGAACATTATCTATCGAAAGCTAACCTTTGACCTCTTACCGAATCATTTATCTTACCCCCTTCAAAAGCTACATTACCATTCACAAGTGTATAGCGTATAGCCGCAGGGAATGTGTGCCCCTCAAAAGGAGACCAGTTACATTTATACAAGATATTTTCTTTAGATACAGCCGTATCACCTTTCAGGTCTACTAATACCATATCCGCAAAGTATCCTTCTCTTATATATCCACGCTCTGCCAGCTGAAAGCATTTAGCAGGTGCATGGCTCATCTTCTCCACTACTCTTTCTAAACTTATTTTACCATCCTTCACATATTGCAACATTAACAACAAACTATGCTGTACCAATGGCACACCTGCAGGTGCTTTTAAATACGGCTGTTGTTTTTGCTCCCAAGTATGCGGTGCATGGTCTGTGGCAATAATGTCTAACCTATCGTCTAGCAACGCCTCCCACAAGGCAGCCTTATTTTCGGGTGCTTTTATCGCGGGGTTACACTTTATCTGATTACCATATTTTTTGTAATCATCTGATGTAAAGTGTAAATGATGCACACAAACCTCAGATGTTATGCGCTTATCTTCCAGCGGGAACAAGTTGGTGAACAACTGTAGCTCCTTAGCCGTAGAGATATGCAATATATGTAACCTTGTATTATGTTTTTTAGCCAGCTGTACCGCTGAGAAAGAGCTTGAAAAGCAGCCTTCTACATCGCGTATCACAGGGTGATACTTTGCACTATCCGCATCATGATATTTCTCTGCATTCTCTTTTATGATACGTTCATCCTCGCAATGTGTTGCTATTAGCAGTTCTGCTTCAGAGAATATTGTATTCAGGGTCATGTAGTTATCTACTAGCATATTACCCGTGCTAGACCCCATGAATATCTTTATACCACAAATATCATTCTTCCTATTGTTGGTCTTTAGTACCTCTTCTATATTATCGTTAGACACTCCCATAAAGAAAGAATAGTTAGCAACAGAGGTATTAGCCGCTATTTGGTACTTATCTTCCAGCAATTCGTGTGTCAATGCAGGAGGCTTGGTATTAGGCATCTCCATAAAAGAGGTAACACCTCCGGCCACTGCCGCAGCTGCTTCTGTAGCGATACATGCTTTTTCTGTAAGGCCCGGCTCTCTAAAGTGAACCTGGTCATCAATTACACCCGGCAGCAAATGCAAACCAGTTGCATCAATGGTTCTAATATTTCCCTCAACGGCAATATCACCACCTATTTTTTCTATTCTACCGTTTTTAACTAGTACGTCTCCCTCTATGGTCTGACCTTCATTTACTATCGTTGCGTTCTTTATTAATACCGATGACATGCAATAAAGTAATTTATAAACTTAAATTTGTAGCAATATTAAGGTATATACTCCCGGAA
>CAZPDA010000023.1:0-21717 GCA_964585115.1 uncultured Flavipsychrobacter sp. | reverse complement strand
AGACTCAAGAGTCCCATTAACACCATTTCAGGCAGCGTATGTCAATAAGAAATATGAAGGGGTGGAAGTAGTAGTGGAAGCGTCGCCAAGCAGATGCTTCAGTGATGATGAGTATAAGGCAGAAGGGGTGAGTGTTGTTGAAGATATGAGTGGCTGTGATATACTGCTTGGTGTAAAAGAGATACCTGTAGAATACATCATACCCAATAAAACGTACCTGTTCTTTTCTCACACCAAAAAGATGCAACCATACAATCAGAAGTTGATGTATGCTCTAATAGAGAAGAAGGTAAGAATGATAGATTATGAGTGTCTTACACATAAAGATGAACAACGAATATTAGGCTTTGGTTTGTTTGCAGGTATAGTAGGCGCACATAATGGATTGCTTACTTATGGTAAAAAGTTTGGCTTGTATGAGCTGCCACCTGCTCATACTGTTGAGGATTTTCAAGCGTTGATACATGCCTATAGAAAGCAACGGCTACCAAATATAAAAATAGCAGTTACAGGATCGGGTAGAGTAGCGGCAGGGGTTATAGAGGTAATGACCAACCTTGATGTAGAGTCAGTAGAGCCTGAAGATTATTTAACACACCAATACGACTATCCAGTATATACCCACCTTAAAGGGCAAGCACTATATGCCAGAAAGGATAATGGCCTATACTTCCGTGATGATTTTCATGCGCACCCTGAGATATACAAATGCTTGTTTTCTAATTATATATCGCAGACGGATATATTGATGAATGGCATCTATTGGGATGAACATATTGCTCGTCTATTTGAGCAGAAAGATACTTTACGCAAAGACTGGCGTATCAGTGTTATAGCAGATATTACGTGTGATATAAATGGTTCTGTGCCTATCAATGTAGGCGCATCTACAATAGCAGAGCCTGTATATGGCATTGATAAACGAACACATGATAAAGTAGCCCCTTATCAAAATACTAAAGATGTGATAGATGTAATGGCTGTTGATAACCTGCCAAATGAATTACCAAGAGATGCATCCCACTACTTTGGTGCCCACTTTGAGAAGTTTGTGCTGGGCGAGTTGCTAGCTGATAATAGCGATATAATAGCGCGTGCCACCATTTGTAAAGATGGTACTCTGACCTCAGAGTATGAGTATATGAGTGAGTATGCCTATAAGTAGTTACTTGTCTAGTAGGTCTTTTGTAGCTATTTCAATATTAGGGTAATTGAAATTATACCCTATCTGTTCCGTTTTTTCTGAGGATACTGTACAGCTTTTCAGTATTTCTACACTCATGCCGCCAAGCATTATCTTTAATATAAAGGCAGGTACATAGATAGGTATTTTAATTCCTCCTTTTGTACGAGCTATGGTTTTCATTAGTGTTTTATGAGCCACAGGGTTGGGTGCTACACCGTTATATATACCTTTCATAGAGGCATCAATAGCAGCCTTAGCAAACAGGCCCGCTAGGTCATCTACATGTATCCAGCTTACTACCTGCTTGCCTGAGCCCAGTATAGGCATTACGCCCATAGACATAGGCTGTGCAAACTCTTTGAACGCTCCTGCTTCTTTACCCAGCACTATGCCAATTCTTATTATCACTGTTCGGAATGCATCTTCAGCAGTTAAGGCACTTTCTTCCCATAATTTACAGGTATTGCCTAAAAAGTCATCATGATGAGAAGCCTTTTCTGTAAATGGTTCTCCTCCATCATCAGGACCATAATAGCCTGTAGCTGATGCAGATACGAATGTGGTACAATTAGTAGCATATTTCTTTAAGACATCTACTAAGAACTTTGTAGTATCAACTCTGCTACTGACGATCGCTTTCTTTCGTTCTTCTGTCCATCTTTTGTCAGCTATGCCTTCTCCCGCCAAGTGTACCATTGCATTGATATGAGATAAGGCTTCTTGGTCAATGGACTTATTGCTAGGATTCCATTGGGCATAGGTTATGTTGGGATTGTCAGAACTTCTTTCTTTACGAGAGAATATCACAACCTTATTACCTTTTGCTAATAATTGTTGAACTAAGTGTTGACCAACAAATCCGGTACCCCCTGTTATGCCTACAATACTCACCTTTGAATAGTTTATTTTATAACACAATGTTATGTAATAAAGTTGTTTAAGGACAATATTAAATATCTCAAAGGCTTATATACATATTAGATTATTTTTTGTAGCTTAAACAATAAAGCAAACATAGCTACGTTTAATATCCAAAGCATTATCTATGAAGAAAACTTTACCTACTAATTTTACTCTTAACAAAGCAGAAAAAGCAGAGCATGCTTTAGAAAACCCTCACGAAGAGGCGCGGCTAACAGACTTGATGAAAGAAATGAGTGGCGTACTCAAAGGTGCTGCAAATGACTTACTTCAACCTCGCAAAGAGGCTGTGAAGAATATCATCAAGAAGGCGTTAAGCTAGCTCTATAACTGTTATTTCAGGTAAGATGCCTAGACGACCAGGGTAGCCTAAAAAGCCAAACCCTCGGTTGACGTACAAGTGTTGCTTGTCTTTCTTGTAAAGACCAGCCCAGTTCTTGTACACGTATTTCACAGGGCTCCATTTTAGTCCGGGTATCTCTATGCCAAACTGCATGCCATGTGTATGCCCGCTAAGTGTAAGGTCTATGTCTTTATACTTAGTAATGACCTCTGCATCCCAATGAGATGGGTCGTGAGAGAGTAGTATCTTGAATGGTATCTCTTTCTCAGGCAGTCCGTTGTATGCCTGCGTCATGTCTCCATATTTCGGAAATCCGGCTTTAGCACCCCAGTTCTCTATACCTACTATAGCTATCTTTTCGCCATTACGTTCTAGCTCTACGTGTTCATTCATTAACAGTCGCCAGCCCATGTTGGCATGTGTTTGCTTTAGTCTATCAAGGTTTTGGGTCTTAGCCTCTTGGCTCGGCCATTCTACATAATCGCCATAGTCGTGATTGCCAAGTGTAGAGTATACACCAAGCGGAGCAGATAGCTTTGAGAATATATCTGTAAAGGGCTGAATCTCATCAGCTCTATTATTCACAAGGTCGCCTGTGAAGAAAACAACATCAGGTTTTTCTTCCATCGCTTTCTGCACGCCTTTTTCTACAGCTGCATGGCTATCGAAACTACCGGAGTGTACATCTGATATCTGTACGATCTTCATACCCTTGAATGCCTTGGGTAGATTATCAAAGCTTAGCTTTAGTCGATGTACCTTGTAGTTATATCTGTTGGTAATACCATATACAAATGCACCTAGTGTTGTAGCACCAAGTATAAGCGCAGTCTTTTTGAAGAACTCTGAACGGCTGATGCCATTCCCATTGCCTGTGCTCGGCTCCAGTTCAGTAGAAGTAGGCGTATAGAACCAACTTACGATCCATATGAATAACCTTCGAATATCATCCAGGCTCATTACTGCTGCTATAAGTATCTTAGCTACCCAGAATCCTATAGTGAAGGCTACCAATATATTGCGTGCTGCGTGAGGTATTTCTAAGTTGCTATTGGGGCGTAGTAATACAAATAGCAACCAAACTGCTATTGATATTAGAACGTAAGAGGATAATATGCCTATCTTCCATCCTGAAGACATGGATCTGGTAAGAGAGCGAACAAGTACAAAGCTGTAAAACTCTGCCAGTGCTACTATCCCTATAAATATCAAAAAACGGGTACGCATGTTGGTGTTGTTAGAAAACTAGGAATTCTTCTATTTGTTCTTTTATTACTTGCTCTGTGGCAGGCTTTAATATTACGCCTTCTTTACTTACCTCATCATTAATGCGGCTTAGAGGTACCTTGTTATACAGCACATTCATCTTCAGGTAGTGTAAGATATTGGTCATATGCTCCATTCCTCTAAGGTTACCGGCTCTGCCATCAGCTACACCTGCCATCATAGCTTTTTTGTGCCACCAACATTTTTTGATGTCACTATTGTCTATCATAGTTTTTAGTATCCCGGGGAAGCTGCCATTGTATTCAGGCATTACAAATACAAATTTCTGTGTTGGTATCAGTAGTTCCTTTTCTACTTTCAATAGCTCCTCTCCTCGTTCCCATACCTTCAGTTGCTCTAGCGATAGTAGCTGTACGTTATCATGCTTCTCTTTAAGTATAGTATGGTAGAGTTTTGCTACTCTTAGGGTCATACTATCCTGTCTGTTCGTTCCTGATATTACTGTGATCATTATAACTTGTAAAAGTACAAAGGTAGACTTTAAGCCCCAAGGCTACATTGGCTCGTTAAGTTCATTTAGTGATCATACAATCAATAAAATTAATATAGGTACATACATTGATAACACTTTCATGCTTGATTTGTAATAATTGAATATTATTTTTAGTGAGTTAACTAATCTCAAACCTATGTATAAGCACCTTTTAAGCTTAGCCCTGTTAAGTTTTCTTTCGCTAACAAATATCAAGGCTCAAAACACAGAGCTGCACACTCCTAAGGAAATATTTCAAATAATGGATAATTCGTCTCTTACCTATGAGATGGATCTGATAGATGAAGAATTGGATTGTATTGATCAGGATATGAACTTGAATAATGCGTATATGTATAGCGTTAAGGATGGAGATAGCAGAAAGATGGAAGAATATAGACTATCAGATACTGGTGAAGCATATTTTGCAGCAGCAGAGCAATATTTTCAGGCAAGAGAGCTGGACTCAGCAAGGCATTACTATAAGCTTGTTGCGGATATGCATAAGGACTTCTCAGTTGCAAATACATATATAGGACAGACGTACGAAATAGAAGACGATACTAATAAAGCCATTGAATACTACGAGAAGGCTATCAAGATCAACTTCTACGATTATACAGCACATTGGTTTCTTGCCGATGGCTATATGGATATTGGTGAGGTAGATTCTGCTATAAGGCACATTACTATTGCTAGTGTGCTTAACCGAAATAACCCTAGACTTAAGGTAGCATTGTTGAGAATATATAAAGAAGCGGGTAAGCCATATGATGATTGGTGTTTTGCGCCGCAAATAAAGATGGGTAAGTCCGGAGATAAGGTCTCTATCAAGTTTGCACAGAACTGGTTGGGCTATGCTTTAGCAAGAGCAGTATGGGAGTATGAACCGGGATATAAAAAGCAAATGGGTGTTACCGGTGATAATTATTCTACGACAGAAGACAAAGAGTGTTTGGCCATATTGGCTATGGCATTAGATGCTGATGATGATAAGAAATGGAAACTAGAGCGCTCACTAAATGCACTAATGGAATCTGTAAATGATAAGTTGTTTTATGAATATCTTGCATATGAGGTGGTTTTGGTAAAACATCCTGTTGCTGCATATTATTACTCGCAAAGCTATATCAATGAAATAGCTGACTATGTACTGAAAATCAGAAGATTATAACTGTGAATTGTACATGCCCTTCTTATTCTAGGTTATTCACAATGAGTGTGAATAACCTATTGGTAATGGTGATGTTATCCACAAAGAGAGTTGATAAACCAAAAGTTACTGCGTGGAACATTAACTTTGTTTACTTTCACTTAGTAAGGATCAATAAAGAACAGGGACATGCAATTTACCTTTTACGG
This sequence comes from uncultured Flavipsychrobacter sp., assembly GCA_964585115.1. Taxonomy (GTDB): domain Bacteria; phylum Bacteroidota; class Bacteroidia; order Chitinophagales; family Chitinophagaceae; genus UBA5543. Next base: position 16,146 of record CAZPDA010000023.1, on the reverse strand, counting down.
ACATGCTTGTTTTATGGTAGAAGTAGCTGGCAAAAAGCTGCTATTCGACCCATTTATTTCAGGTAATGAGCAAGCAAAGGATATAGACATAGATAGTATAGAAGCGGATTATATATTGTTATCTCATGGTCATGCTGATCATACAGCAGACCTAATGACGATAGCAAAGAGAACAGGAGCAAAGGTGGTAGCAATGGCCGAGATCGTAGGCTGGGTGCAAGCACAGGGCTATGATAATGTGCATGGTATGAACTACGGTGCTGCAGATATGGAGTTTGGGAATGTGAGAATGGTACCTGCTGCGCACAGTAGCTCTATGGCTGATGGAAGCTATGGTGCAAACCCTGCTGGTTTTGTCATCAAAACAGAAGAAGGCAACTTCTATTATGCAGGTGATACTTGCCTGATAATGGATATGCAGTTGATCCCACGCTATTATGCTAATGTAGATTTCTCTATTATGCCAATAGGTGGCAACTTTACCATGAATGCTGAAGATGCTGTAATAGCGGCAGAATTCGTACAATGTAATAAAGTGATAGGCATACACTATGATACATGGCCGCCAATCAGTATAGACAAGGCTAAAGCGGTAGAAGCTTTTAGAAATGCAGGAAGAGAATTATTGTTGCCTGCTATAGGTCAGACAATAACATTGTAAATTTGTAAAAAAAGACACTACTTAATAGTAGGATTATAAATAATAGAAGATGGCTAAAGTAATAGCAATAGCTAACCAGAAAGGTGGAGTGGGCAAGACCACCACTGCGATAAACCTCGCAGCTAGTCTTGCCGTGTTGGAGTATAAGACGCTGATCATCGATGCAGACCCGCAGGCAAATAGTACTACGGGTAATGGCTTCGACCTTAAGAATGTTCAGTTGAGCTTGTACGATTGTATGGTGAATGATACACCTGCATCTCAAGTAGTGTTGGAGACAGAAACTCCTAATCTGTTTTTACTCCCGTCTCACTTGGACCTTGTAGGTGCTGAGATAGAGTTGATACACCATCCGAGTAGAGAGCATGTTATCAAACAAGCGATCGAAGAGCTGAAAGATAAGTTTGATTTTATCATCATAGATTGTTCGCCATCTCTGGGTCTGATCACTGTAAACTCGCTTACAGCTTCTGACAGTGTTATCATACCGGTACAGTGTGAGTATTTTGCATTGGAGGGGTTAGGCAAGTTGTTGAATACGATTAAGATCGTACAAACGCGCATCAACACTGACCTTCAGATCGAAGGTATATTGATGACCATGTACGACGGCAGGTTGCGTTTATCAAATCAAGTAGTTGAGGAGATCAAGAACCATTTTGGAGACCTTGTATTCAATACTATCGTACACCGCAATACACGTCTTGGAGAGGCGCCAAGCTTTGGTACACCTGCATTGATGTATGATGCGGAAAGTACCGGTGCAGTGAACTACTTGAACCTTGCAAAAGAGATATTGCAGAAGAACAACATGACCAAAATCAAGAACGAGGACAAAATATTCGAAGACGATCATGTCGCAGACCAATAATAAGAAGAAAGCATTAGGTAAAGGTATTCGTGCCTTGCTGAATACAATTGATGAGGAGTCGCAGAGCTCAGGTGGGGTAAATGTACCGTCTGTGTCTGGTCAGAATGTAGGAACGGTAACTCGTATTCCTGTAGAACAGATCATCGTTAACCCTAAGCAGCCAAGAAGAGATTTTGACGAGGCTGCGTTGAAGGAGTTATCTGAGAGTATCAAGCTGCACGATATCATACAGCCAATAACTGTAATAAAGGCAGCTAACAACAAGTATCAGCTTATATCAGGTGAGCGTAGATGGAGAGCATCTAAGCTGGCTGGTCTAAAAGATATTCCTGCTTATATACGTACTGCAGACGATCAGACAATGTTGGAAATGGCATTGTTGGAGAACTTGCAGAGAGAAGATCTTAACGCAATTGAGATATCACTTAGCTACCAGCAGTTGATGGATGAGTGTGACCTAACTCAGGAGCAAGTAGCTGAACGTATGAAAAAAGATCGTAGTACGGTTACCAACTATCTACGTCTTTTAAAGCTTCCGCCGGATATTCAAAAAGCGGTGCGTGATGGAAGCTTAAGTATGGGACATGCACGTGCTATAATCGGTTTGCAAAATGTAGACGAGCAGTTATATGTTTACCGAGAAGTGCTACAGAAAGGCTTGTCTGTAAGAGCTACTGAGCAATTGGTGAAAAACTTCTCTACTAAGGAGAAGTCTACAAGCAAAGCTTCTCCTTCAGGCTCTAAACTACCACCTGCCTACAAGCGTATAGAAGATAATATGGCTTCTTTGTTTGCTACTAAGGTAAAGCTGGATAGAAAGAAGAGTGGTAAAGGTTCTATCGTTATCGACTTCTATAATGATGAAGACCTGGAGCGCATCATGGATCAGATGAAGCTATAAGTTTAATAACTTTACTAAGAATATATTGGGCTGGCAACAGCCCTTTTTTGTACAATGGATATTCCTGAAAATTGGCAACAGCAAGCTAAGGAGCGACGTAAGGCATACAAGCGTATGCTGGAACGTGGTAAGAAAAATGATATACTGAAAGCGCTCCCCGACCTGCATGACGAAGCATTTGAGCATGTAGACTGCTTGGATTGTGCCAACTGTTGTAAGAACTATTCTCCTCGCTTTAAGAACCCTGATATCAAACGTATAGCAAAGCGTTTGAGAATAAAAGAAGGAGAATTGGTAGAACGCTACCTAAAGCTGGACGAAGATGGCGATTATGTGTTACAACAGTCTCCATGTACCTTTCTGCAAGAAGATAATACCTGTAGCATATACGAAGACCGCCCTAGCGATTGTAGGAGGTATCCATATACAGACGAAGATGTATTGGTGAAAAGAGTATCACTAACACTAAAAAATGCTACAGTATGTCCTGCTACATTCTATGTGCTGGAAAAACTAAGTACAGTCATTAATAAATAAACACCCCATCCGGGTTGAAGTATCTGCTTAGTGAGTCTAGTATATAAGCAGTATCAGAAGCAGGGGCATTTATAGGCATGGCAACATGAAAGTAATTACTACCTTCTTCAATTATCTCTACTTTATTTCCGTAGCTTTTTAATTGCCTAAAGCGTTTAGTAGCACGCTCCTTAGTATCATAAGTATTAAGGATTACACGCATGCTTACAATTTTAGTAGTAGCAGGTGTTGCTATGGCATCTGATTGTAAGTTTATTGTTGTAGTATCTGCCGTTGTTATGTTACTATCAACTGTTGTATCTACGGTATCTGTAATGTCTTGTATACTGCTTGATGATGTATCCGCAGGTAAATTCTGTGGTATTTCAGGTGGTGCTACATTAGTAGTGTGGTTGTTTTTGTTCAGATAGTTCTTCCAAACATAATAAGCACCCGCAGCTAGTAGAGCTAGTATAAGTAATGTGATAATGATTCTTGGCCAGTTTAGTTTTCTACCACCTTCATCCAAATCTTCGTATTGAGGCTCATATGCTTCCTGTGGTGGCGCAGTTTGTTCTGGTGTAGGTTTAGCTGCTGCCGCTAATGGACCGCTAGTATTAAGGGATGGCGCACCTTTAGGTGCTTTGATAGCAGGAGCCGTAAATAATAGTTGAGGAGCTGTAATAAAGTATAACTTGTCATCCTCCTCAGCTATTTTACCCAAAGCTGGTATAGCTACGTCTCCTCCTTGTTTTACTGTAGCTCTTACATGCTCACTAAAGTCTTTTAATGACTTTGTAGCTTTTGAAATGCTTATCTGCTCGTTAGTAGCTATAAAGTTGGATAAAGACTCATCAACATTGCCGGATGTAGATAGAGTTATCTCATGGTTTGAGGCCTGAAGAGACTCTCCGTCATACTTAGCGGGCTTTCTCTTGATCTCAAACGTGCCTAACCCGTGCACATAGCACTTGTTATTTTTTAGTAGAAATAATCCTATGTATTTAGCTACATCCATCTGCTTGGTTCCAATTGGGTTGCAAAATAAGCAATAGCTTCAGAAATCAACAACCGCCTTTCGTATTATTTAAAAATTAAACTTAATTCCACCGTATACATTCAGCCCATATACGTCGTAACCATACCATCTCTGGTATTGATTATTCAGCAAGTTATTGAACTTAGCAAAGATGCCTAAACGCTCTATCAGTTGATAGTCTATATCGGCACTAAGGTCTACTATAGTGTTCAGTTTCACGCTGTTGTTATTGTCTGTTAGTGCATATATACCATCCATCACCATTAGGTCTGATGTTATGGTCAAGTTCTTAATAGGAGAGAAGGCAAAGTCTATCCCGAACTTAACAGCAGGCGTATGCCAAACTCTGGTAAATGAGTTGCCATGGAAGTTATTCCACTGACCATATGCACCTAGTGTAAATGAATGTGCTATCTGGTAGCGTATAGATGCTTGTAGCGATAGTGCATTTACCTTGCCATCGTATAGTATGTTGAATTGCTTACCATCAGTTACCGTGTCATTCACGAACAATGGCAGGTTATCATATTGCCACCAAGATACACGACCACTAAAGGAAAGGTTTTTACTAATGTTACTTTTCACCTCACCAAATACCTCTGTGGTTCTGGTTTGTTGAATAGTGTATAGGTTAGACAAGTAAGGGTTGATACCGCTTAAGTATTGGTACGTGTTTTGCCTAAGTGTAGACAACCACCCCGCTGTAATAGTGAACTGCGAATTAGGTACTTTGAATGATGCCTCAATATCGGGCAGCCAATAAAAGTTGTCGCTACCTATGGTAGGATAGATACCTGCTCTTAGGTCTACTCCTTTAGTGTTTAGCTTAATACCCGGGTAGAACTGAATGATATTATTGCTTTGGTTACCCAAGTTGTTTTTAAACTGGTTAATATGTGCATTGGCTCCAAAGTATACCTGAAGAGTAGAGTCAAAATCGTAAGTAAATGGAGCAGAAATGTTGATGCCAAACTCTGAAGCATCATTGTTGTCTCCATATACAGCTACACCAACATTAGGCATGAAGGTTAGTTTCTTATAGCCCATTTGGTTACTGTGTAGTCCCACATTCAAGTTCAAGCCTGTATAGGTCTGTTTTACGGAGTCTGAACCGTAGTTGTATACTTCATGGTCGTACCCATACCTATTGTACATATTTCTGTTAATACCAACAGCTGCGTTTATCGCATTATCATCTTTATAATAAGTGCCTTTTGCATCTATACTTGTTGCAGATGTTTGTTGATGCTCTATATCTCCTTTTTGAGATAAATGCTGAACATGTATCGCGGTATTGTAATTCTCGGAGTGCAGGCTACCTATGCCAGCATCCAGATATATAGTAGATAGATTACCTCCACCAAACTTCACATAATTGGCAAAAGGAGTATCGTTTGGCATAACCCCTAGTGCTAGCGGACTTAATGGTAACGAACTATAAGTGTACTTTACTGTTTGTTCGGGCACATCATACCTGTATCTAGGTTTAGATGTGTCTATAGGAGGTAGAGAGGGCTGTAATTGAGGTTTTGGTGCCTGCTTTACTTCAGGCTTATATGCTTGTATTATCTCAATGGTTGAACCCTTGATGACGGTATCTTTATCGGTCTGAGCTTCAGCCGAGAACTGCTGCATCAAAGCAAACACAAATATCGATATGGCTATTATTCTCTTGGTCATGAATTACTCCTCAGATAGTTTGCTATTTTGTTTTTCAAGATCCTGTACCTGTTGCAATTTAGCTTCTGCCTCTTGCTTTAGCTCGGCTATCTTAGTATTCTTAATGATACTCTTTAAGGTAGCTTTTGCATTGAAGTAGTCTTTCTGAGCTATCAATACATCCGATATCAGTAAATAAGACTTCACAACCCAGTAGTCGCTACCTGATGACTTTTGTATGGCATCACTAGCAGCTTCTTCTGCTTTTTTATAGTTGCCTTGCAGATAGTGTAGCAAAGCAATAGAGTACTGCGCTTCAGCGGCTATGTTTATATTCTTATCTGCAGCTATTTGCTGATATGCGCTCATAGCTTGCCCATATTTTTTGTATTCTTTTAGCGACTTTGCTTTGTATAGTAGCACTACACTTTTGGTTGCTTGGTCTATATTCGGCATAGCAGAGAGTGTATCTGCATATGCAGCCGCTGCTTCATAGTTCTGTTGGTTGAAGTTGCTCTGCATAAGACCATTGTAGGCATACTGTAGGTTCTCAGCACTCATGGCACTATTGCGCAGCATGGTATAGTAGCTGATGGCTTTGGTATAGTCCTTATTATCGAAAGCTATTTTGGATGCTTCTCTTGCACTGTTCTCTGCAAACTCACTCCAAGTACTTGCCAGCACTTGGTCGTAATATGGAAGAGCTTCGTTATACTCTTGCAATAGTCTATGGCTTTCTGCCATATAGTATTGCGCTTTGGCTAGAAAAATACCATTAGGGTATTGGTCTATATATTGAGATAGTGCCTGTTTTGCAGCATTCCAATCACCCGCTGAGAATTGAGCCTCGGCAGCAGCGTAGTAAGTAGAGTCTGACGCACTTTGGTCAGGCGCACTTAGGTTGTTGTCTTTCAGTAGCTGCACGTATACATCAGGTTGGTTGGTCTGTATGTATAAGCTCTTAAGAGCATCCAAAGCAGCAGGCCTTTCCGGTGCAGTGGGGTATTGTAGTGCTACCTCTTTATAGGCTTCAATAGCTTTAGCTGCATTCTTTATTTGTTGGTAAGCAAAGCCTATTTTCATTAAGGCTTTAGGAGCCATGCTTCTCGTATCGTAGGCTGTAGTTAATGGCGTTAGTGTTTTTATAGCAAGACTGTATTTGTCTTCTTCTATATAAGTAACGGCCATCTCGTAGCGCGCATCTGCTGCAAAGTTCTCAGAATTATCCACTAAGTAGTCAAGCGTGGAAATTTTTGCTTTATTATTGCCTTGTATCCCGTATATCTTAGCCTTCTGAAAGCGTGCATAATCTGCATCAGCACTATTTGCATCTATTACCTTGTTGTAAAGCAGGATAGATGAATCATAACTCTTCTGCATGAAGTAAGCATCAGCTTCTCTAAGTATTGCGTTGTTTACAAACTTAGGGTCGGCAGCTCCTACTTGTTGCTGTGCATTTTTGAAGTACTTCTGCGCTACGTCAAATTGCTGTAGTTCCATACTTGCATATCCCATATTGAAATATGCATTCTCGTCAGTAGCTGCAGGGCTTAAGTATTTTACCCATCGTTTACCCGACTTGTTGTCAAGAAAAGCTTGTGCGTAGGTAAGTGTTTGCTCATACTGCTTTTGCTTAAAGGAAACCTCAGACCTCCAAAATTGTGCAGCAGCAGTATAAGTAGCGTCTGACTGGTACTTTATTGTTTCGCTGAGTAGTTCATCCGCTTTGGGTAAGTTGCCTTGTTGCATCTGCTGCATGGCATATCCGTACGCTACTTTTTGATAGGTCTTTCTGTATGCAGCATCAGCATTCTTTACACCTTGCAAAGCATCGTATGCTTCAGCATAGTTGCTGGTCTTCAGCAATAGGTCGGATAGTAATGTCTTTGCTTCATCTTGGTATTGAGACCTAGGGAAATCAGCTAAAAGCAGGTTGACATAATAAATAGCCTCAGCATTAAAGCCTAACTCGTAAGAAAGTTTGGCTGCAAGCAGTAGGCTAGCTTCTTTTTGCAATTGGTTGAAAGGCATATCTGCACAATAGCCAAATGCATTACGAGCACTTTTTTTATCATCCACCTTTAGGTAGCAATCACCTAGCAGGTACATTGAGGTCTGTCCTAAAGAGTCTCTGGTATTACTTAGCTGCTGAAGGTTGTCAATAGCATATTCCCAGTTGCCTGTTTTGTAATAGCAGTATGCCATTTCGTACAGGTCTTCTTTCCTTATGCGGTCTGTATTGTTGTAATAGTACTCGAAATATGGAAGAGCTTCTGTAAACTGTTCTTGCTCAAAATATATCTGTGCTACCAGTAGGTGTAGCTCGTTATGGTAGTATATTTTGTCTTTTTTGCTAATGAGCTTTAGTGCATCTTTTAGCGCCTTCTCTTTGTTGCCTTTGAAGTATTGTATCTCTGCTACATAATAAGGCACTACACTTTTATACTCATCATTATCTACTATGCGCATAAAGCTTTGCAAGGCATTATCATACCTACCACTATTATAGGCCAGTAAGCCGTAATAGTAATTGCCCGCATCATAGTATTTCCCTTCTATCTCTTTTATAGCAGAGAAAAGCATTTCTGCTTTTTCAAAATCACCAAGGTTAAAGTAGCAATACGCTAGCTCAAACTTAGAGTCTGCCACTTCTTTATTAGTAAGGTTGGCTATGCCGGCTAGTTCATAATAGTCTATTGCCTTACGCAGCTCTCCGTTTTTGAAGTAGAACTGTGCAAGGGTATGAGCTGCTCTTTGCTTGTATGTAGGGTTTGATGTGCGTGTAATGTATTGCTCAATACTATCTACACTATTCAGCTCGTTTAGCTTTAGCGACGCCGAGTACTTGTAGAAGCTAGCCTCATCTTTCTTAAAGTGAGGCTTTGCATTAGTATTATCGTTAGCTAGCTGTAGATAATTGTTAGCAGAGTTCACAGCCATACGGTAATGACCATTCAGGTACTGCTCCTTAGCTATTTTTAGCCACTTCTGCTCAGGTTGTTCCTGAGCTAGTATTTGCGAAGAAGCTGGTTTGCTCAGCAGAGAAATTATTGCTAAACAAACCAGCTTATGGGTAATAAATCTATTCTTTGAATGCGTCATTCAATCATGATCAATTAAAAGTTCCACGTAACGTTCATGCTAGGGAATATCGGCAACTGGTATATACGAGAATTGTCTAACCTGTTGATGTAGAATATATTGTTACGATTATAAACGTTGCTCAAACTAAGAGTAGTTTCTATAGCAGAGTTTTTGCTTAAAGTAAAACGTTTACGCGCAGATATATCTAATCTGTGATAGTAAGACAAACGCCCACCATTTAGTTCATCATCATATAGTATGCCAATTGAACCGTTTTGATTGTTAATATTTGTATTAACTCCATTTGCCGTAACACCTAGTTGCTCGTAGAAGCCTTGTGTCTGTGTGAAAGGGAATGGAGAACCTAAGTTGAAACGAGCAGACAGTTCCCAATCCTTTTTCTTACCAGCAGTATATGCTGCTAGTAGGTTTATGTTCACACGTCTATCGAATGGAGGAGGGTATTGCTGTACAGTTGTTACTCCTGTAACACCTTGGAAAGTACCATTACTGTTATAGCTATTAGTTACCTTATTACCATCAAGTACTATTGTTTCATATAATATCTGTTGGTAAGATACTACACCCCATAGGTAAAGTCTTTTTTGCTTATACCTTGCAGAAAGGTCAATACCGTATGCTTGACCATTTCCTGCTAAGAAGTCTGGGTCGCTCGGCCCAATCTTAATACGGCTAAGCTGAATGTTTTGATTAAAGTTCTTATACCAAGGTTCTAAGTTGAATTCAACCTTATTTACATCTACTTCTATACCAAATAGAGCATGATATGCTCTTTGTAGATTCGTAGTAACACGTTCCCCCTCAGTGTTATAAATACCTTGGTCAGGACTTAGAACAAACCCTGTAAAGAAGTTTACAATGTCTCTATCGCTCTTTGTGCTCAAAATGTTTTGAGTGTACATGCCTGTAGCTGCTTTCAGTCTAATGTTCGGAGAAACATTATACTTCATTCCCAAACGAGGCTCAGGAGAAAGGGCACTAAGTGAAGAATAATATTGTAACCTGAAGCCGGGCTCAAAAATGAATTTACGACCAAAGTTCTTACGGTAAGTAACAAATACTGAACCTAATGTGTTTCTTCTGTCTAGAGTAGTTGAGTTGCCAAGCTGATTAGTATAGTCCAGTGATGTATGGAATCCACTCACCTCTACACCATAATTTAGTTGGCTATAGCCCGGGAAGTAGTAAGTAAAATCTATAGCTCCTTCAAACCCGTCAATTCCGCTGCTTCTAGGAGCAAAGTTTACCTCATTATAGTCTATAAGGTATTTTGAATATGCAAAGCGGCCCTTTATCAACGCTGAGCTGCTAGATGGAGATATAACGAAAGTAGCACCTGCACCTGTAGCTTTCCAGTGGAAGTCTGCATTAGTTGAGTTAGAGTCTGTGCCTATAATTTTAGCTTTATCATCAAAGTTGAAGGCAAATAGATTTAGTTTACTACCATTATCTGCATTGAAAGTGATCTTACCATAAAGATCTGTAAAGCTGTATGGAAGACCATTCTCCAACTGTTCTCCAAGCCCTCCATATATTGACTTAGAAGTTTGGTCAAGGTAGCTATGTTTTGCTGATATCAAGAATGTAGTAGAAGAACCTCCCGGTGTTTTAGGTTTAGATATTGGCCCTTCAAGCATGCCTCTTACCATTATAGGTGATGCTGAGAATTTACCTGATATCCTGTTTTTGTTACCGTCTTTTGTGGTTACATCTACTATGGCAGATGTACGGTTGCCATATTGAGCATTAAAACCTGCTGTTTGCACATCTACAGTTCTTATTGCATCTGTTTCAAATACTGAATACAGACCTATTGAGTGGAATGGGTTATATATAGTTACACCATCCAACAATATCCCTGTTTGTGTTGGCGATCCACCTCTTATATATAGCTGTCCACCCTGATCACCGGTGAACACAACACCTGGAACAACTTGCAGATATTGTGCTATATCTGGTTCACCTCCAGAGCTAGGTAAAAGCTTCATTTCTTTAGGAGTCACAGTTGTTACACCAGCTTTTACTTGTGTAGCTTTTTCAGTTCTTCTAGCTGATACTTCTACCGTCCCTAAGTTTTGTGCTTGTGTTTTAAGGAATAGCTTTTTAGTAATTATGCTACCTTTCTTTACGGTAACAGAAACTTTAGCAGTGTCGTACCCTATTAGGGTCGTAAATAAGGTATGTGTACCTACCGGAACTTGTGTAATAGAGTAGTAACCATTTACATCGGTTTGTACACCTATGTTTTCACCTTCTAAAATGACGTTAGTGTATATCATCGGTTCACCAGTCTCTTTATCATAAACGAAACCTTTGATAGTACCAGTTTGGGCAAATACGGTAGTGCATACTAGTGCTAGTAATGCAGATAAAAAAATGCGCTTATGCATGTCAGTGTGTTTAACTTCTAGAGAATAATCCCTGAAAAGTACGGTTTTAACTTAAATCTAAAGTGACACAAATATAGGAATTACAGTATTGTGGCAAAAGGGATAAACTAAAGCAGCTATTATTTTGTGAATTTATGGTGTAAAATATCTTGTAGAATTACTTTTGAATTAAATTGTGACCATGAAGATATTCTCAGCTTCTCAGATAAAAGCATGTGATGCATATACGATACATGCTGCAGGTATACAATCTCTAGAGCTAATGGAACGGGCTGCAGATGCCTGTGTTAAGTGGATAGCAGAATTTTTACCTAGTGATGCTTTATTCATTGTGCTTTGCGGACCGGGTAACAACGGCGGTGACGGTCTTGCTATTACAAGACTACTGCATAGGCAAGGGTATGGCGCAAAAGCCTTTTTGCTGAATTTTACAGACGAATTGTCTCCAGATTGTGAGAAAAACCTGGAAAGACTACAGAATATTGATGATGATCTGGTAGATATACTTGAAGAAGATATGTATGTGACCGATGTGCCGGAGCATGTATATATAATAGATGCGATACTGGGCACGGGTATCAATCGTGCTGTTGAAGGGTGGGTAGCTAACTTTATTAGCCATATTAATGAGCTGCAAAACTTCAAAGTAGCTATAGATGTGCCTAGTGGTATGCCTATAGATAATATACCTGATGAGGAGGTGCAAATGGTAAAAGCAGACCATACCCTTAGCTTCCAGTTCTATAAGCGTGCATTCCTTCATCCTGAAACAGGAGCGAATACAGGTTATGTACACTTGTTAGATATAGGTTTGCACCCTACGTTCATCACTTCTACCCATACTAGCTACCAAACCATAGATAGTACTACCATTGCAGATATATATAAGCAAAGAGACCTATTCACCCATAAGGGCGACTATGGTCATGCATTGATAGTAGCAGGTAGCTATGGTATGATGGGGGCAGCCGTTTTAGCCACAAAGGCCGCTGTGCGTACTGGAGCTGGTAAGGTTACCGCTCTTATACCTGAGTGTGGTTATAACATATTACAGTCCGGCATGCCGGAGGTGATGTGTAAGGCGTGCGGAGATAAATACATAAATAAAGTGAGTAGCTGGGAGGATATGGATGTTGTAGGTATAGGTCCGGGGCTTAGCACTAATGAGAATGCTGCAAGAGCTGTCTCCGAATTCATTACTGCGTGTAAAGACCCGATAGTAGTGGATGCAGATGCATTGAATATAATGGCGGAACGCAAAGATCTACTTGGTAAGCTACCAACAGACAGTATTCTAACACCTCACCCTAAAGAGTTTGATAGGCTGTTTGGTGAGTCTAAGAATAGTATGCAGCGATTGGAGAAAGCCAGAACCCAAGCCATGCGCTATAATATTATAATTGTACTGAAAGGCAGGTGTACGACAATAGTTACTCCTGAGGGGGAGTGCTGGTATAACTTAACAGGCAACCCCGGTATGGCAACAGCGGGTAGTGGCGATGTGCTTACTGGCATTATAACTGGTCTTGTAGCCCAAGGATATACACCTGAAGATGCAGCTAAGCTGGGAGTATATATCCATGGACTAGCGGGAAACTTCGCCGCTCAAAAACTATCTCAAGAAGCTATGATAGCAGGAGATATAATTGACAGGCTAGGCAAAGCATTCAAGACCATTAGCAACCATTAAGTTGCTTTATTTGAATTCGTAACCAATGTCGTTACGGTAGGTTTTACCCTCAAACTGTACTTTTTCTGCATTCTTATATGATGTAGCAAGTGCATCTTGTATGGTATCTCCATATGATGTTATTGCTATTACGCGTCCACCATTGGTTACCGTTTCTCCATTTTTGAGTGCTGTACCTGCATGGAATAGAGTACTCCCCTCTACATCACTGAAACCTGTCATTGCTTTCCCCTTGGCATAGCTACCCGGATAGCCTTCAGAGACTAGCATTACGGTACATGCCGCTCGCTCGTCATGTTCTACATTGTACTCATTAAGTGTACCTTCCATCATCTTCACTATCATCTCTACAAGGTCGCTCTTCAGCCTAGGTATTACTACTTCTGTTTCCGGGTCGCCCATACGGCAGTTGTATTCTATAACATATGGGTTGCCTTCCACATTTATTAGCCCAAAGAAGATAAACCCTTGATAAGTAATTTGCTCTTGTTTCAGACCTTTTACTGTTGGGTCTACTATTTGCTCTTTTATCTTAGCCATAAAGGTTTCATCAGCAAACGGAACAGGAGAGATAGCACCCATACCACCTGTATTAGGTCCAGTGTCGCCCTCGCCAATGCGCTTGTAATCCTTAGCTTGTGGTAGCATGGCATAGTTATCCCCATCAGTAAGTATGAATACAGACATCTCTATGCCTGATAAGAACTCTTCTATCACCACTTTCTTACTGGCATCACCAAACTGAGCATCTTTTATCATATGCTCAAAAGAGGTCAATGCTTCTTCTGTTGTTTGTGCTATAACTACACCTTTACCTGCGGCAAGTCCGTCTGCTTTTAGTACTATTGGTGTGCTCTGCTGTTGTATATAGGCAACACCTTCTTCATAGTTAGTCTCTGTGAACTCTTTATATGCTGCAGTAGGTATATTATGTCGCTGCATGAATTTTTTAGAGAAAGCTTTACTACCCTCTAGTTGTGCTCCTTCTTTTGACGGTCCTGCTATAATGATGTGTTTTAGTTGATCGTCATTCTTGAAATAGTCGTATATGCCGGATACTAATGGGTCTTCAGGACCGGGTATCAATATGTCTATGCTATTTTGTAGGCAGGCCTCTTTTATTGCTTCAAAGTCACCTACAGGTATATTCAGGTTAGTACCATATTGCCCTGTACCGGCATTGCCGGGAGCGATGAATAGCTCTTTACATAATTTGCTCTGTCTTAATTTCCATGCTATTGCAGACTCTCTTCCGCCTGATCCTAATAGTAAAATATTATACGATGCCATATCTAATAAGCTTAAAAAAAGGTTGACTGTTTTTATATCGTTCGGATATAATAACTATTTTCAAGGCTCAAAAATACTCAAGGAGTATTACTTTCTGCAAAAATTATCAACGCTTATGAGTAACAACCCGAATTCTAAACCTCAAAAACATCCTAAAGGGCTGTACATCCTCTTCTTTACAGAGATGTGGGAGCGCTTCGGATACTATCTGATGCTCGGTATCTTCTCCCTATACATGCTTGATTCCGTTAATAATGGCGGTATGGGCTTTGGTCCTGAGAAAAAGTCTGATATATATGGTACCTATCTGGGGCTGGTATACCTTACTCCGTTCATTGGTGGTCTTTTGGCCGATCGTGTTTTTGGTTTCCGTAAGTCTATTATAGCAGGTGGTGTATTGATGGCTGCGGGATATTTGGGTATGGCACTACCGGGTGAGGGTGTGTTCTACATATCGCTCCTGCTTATAATATTAGGTAATGGCTTTTTTAAGCCTAACATCTCAACATTAGTAGGTAACCTGTATGACGATGATAGGTTTCGTGCAAATAAAGATTCAGGGTACAATATCTTCTACATGGGTATCAATATAGGAGCCTTTGTCTGTAACTTTGTAGCAGCGTACATGCGTATCAACTTTGGCTGGGGCTGGGCTTTCGGTGCAGCCGGTGTAGGTATGCTAATTGGCGTGGTTACGTTCATAGCTGGTACCAAGCATATAAAACATGCAGATATCATGAAGCCTGCTCAGAAAGAAGACCTTTCTCTGGCTAAGATATTTGCATATGTTCTACTACCTGTATTTGTATGTGGGGTAATAGGTTATATGATACCGGGTAACATATTCGGTACAGACTCTAATGATGCCTTCCTATTTGGTTGTATACCTGTTGTTGTATTCTACGGTTCACTTTGGGCTCGTGCTAGCAAAGAGGATAAGAATCCGATAGGTGCTCTACTATCAGTAATGGTTTGTGTTATCATATTTTGGGCGGTATTCCACCAAAATGGTGATGCGCTAACGGTATGGGCAAAAGAGCATACCGATAGAGAGATGCCTGCTACTGTAGCCAATGTGGCTGAAAAAGCTAATATGGCACAGCGCGTGGAAGAGCATTATACCGTACACTTGTCAGAGACCGACTTTAAATCCTATACCGATTCATTAACTGGTGTTCGGAAAGCGGCATTGGATGCTGGTAATGAAAAAGAAGCTAAAAAAATAGCGGAGCTTATAAAGCTAAGGGTAGACTCTCGTACCTATTTAGAAAATCTACAACCTGAAAAACAACCTCAGAAAGGTCAATCGTTATTATTGTTCTCTACTGAGTTATATCAATCTATCAACCCGTTTTGGGTAGTATTGCTTACACCTGTTGTAGTGGGCTTATGGGGCTTCTTGAGAAAAAGAAGGAAAGAGCCTTCAACTCCTGCTAAGATAGCATTAGGTCTATTCATCACAGGTCTATCTACATTAGTAATGGTGGCAGCAGTGTCATCTATACAGTTTGGTAGTGAAAAGGCTTCTAGCTGGTGGTTGATAGCCTCTTATGGTGTTATTACTTTTGGTGAGTTGTGCTTATCTCCTATGGGACTATCCCTTGTGTCTAAACTAAGTCCTCCTAGGCTTACAGCTTTGATGATGGGTGGCTGGTTCTTATCTACGGCTATCGGTAACAAGTTGTCTGGTATGCTATCGGGTCTTTGGGAGACCATAGATAACAAAGCGAACTTCTTCCTGATGAACTTTGCATTGTGTATCGCAGCTACTTTAC
Source organism: uncultured Flavipsychrobacter sp. (assembly GCA_964585115.1). Taxonomy (GTDB): domain Bacteria; phylum Bacteroidota; class Bacteroidia; order Chitinophagales; family Chitinophagaceae; genus UBA5543. The sequence continues at coordinate 249 of CAZPDA010000023.1, read as the reverse complement.
TATTATTAGTATTACTAAGATGGCTACGTCGCGTAATGAGTGAGAAGAATATTCACTAAATTGAAATATGGAAAGAAAAAATACCGCATAGCGCGGTATTTTTTTGTGTTAGAACTTGAGCTATCCAATTTTTACTATCTTTCGCCACTTAATTATCAAAAAACAATCTGAATTAATATTTATGGATAAGGCACAGAAAGGACACCCTAAAGGGTTATACCTTCTATACTTTACAGAGATGTGGGAGCG
>CAZPDA010000022.1:0-24173 GCA_964585115.1 uncultured Flavipsychrobacter sp. | reverse complement strand
CCTCTTTATTATTTAGTATATGATTTAGAAGACTTGTTTTGCCAGCTCCTAAAAAGCCACTTAATACTGTGACTGGTAGTTTTTTAAACTTCTCTTTTTCAGACATTTTTTTTGTTTATGAGTAGATCAAGTTTCCCACTTCTTTAAACCATGAAATGGTCATGTATAAATGCTCTTCACCGTATAGTTCAATAAAGCGTATGGTTTCAGCATGAGTGTTGTTCTCAAGTATCTTCAACCTTTGCTCTATAAATTCAGGTGTTAGTTCAATGCCGTAATCTTTTGTTATGCATTGATGCCATTCGTAGAATGTTTGTGGTATTGCCATAATCGCGATTGTGTTGCAATAATAATATTGTTTTTCATTTATTGCAACAGTGTTGCAATAAATAGTGTAGCTTTGTGACAATTGATATCTAGTAGTGAAGAGTGGTAGCGTTACATATAATTACAGGCACCATAATGCAATGCCCAATAGGTATGTGCAATCTGTAAGTGTACTAAAGAACATTCTTGTATACTCATTGATGGTGGTGTTGCTATTGTTTAGCAATACTTCTCGTGAATGGCTGCATGCCCTTTCCGGGCACAAGGATACTGTACACACGTACCAAGATGATCTAAGGAAAGGGGTTACGATAGAAAGTGAACATCACCATTGTAAGATATTTAGCTACGCATTACCTGCTTTTTTATCCCCTTCTATTTACTATCAAAAAGAGTTACGTTCTATTTACTGTACAGACTACAGTAAAAAACAACTTGTGATCTTTTATCATATTGGTTTTAGACTGTTAATAAGTGTTAGAGGCCCGCCATTACTTTCCTGAATACTATAGCGTTTAAAAAAAATCAACCTAATATAAAGTAGGTTGAAAGGTCTTATTATCTAAAATCAATTTAAATGAAAAAATATACGCTCTATATATTAATGTTACTTGCTGCGCACGCAGGTTATGCACAAGACACTTTAAAACATTTCAACCCACAGTCGCAAACCCCTACGGCAATACAGTATAGTGGGGTTCATTCAGGCTATTATACTGGTCATAACTCCCTTTTTGATGAAGAATGGGCTGAAAAATACTACATCAGTGGTTCTAATCAGGTGACAGGTGTTATAGCTTATCATACAGGTAGTAATGGTACTTACTCAGAAGACTGTGAGTATAAGGTATATAGCGTTGGTAATGATGGTTTGCCTGATTCAGAATTAGGTAAAATTGCAGTTAGTGGTAGTAGTCTTGATATATCGGGAAAGGCTATATATACGGCTTTGTCTACTCCTGTCAGTGTTAGTGATAGTTTCTTCATCAGCTTCAATGTAGGTGATTATGCACACCATAGCCCAGGTACTAAGAAAATAGCTTTGATGCATGGACCTGATGGTAGTAGAGACCCCGCAGATACGATAAGGTATGGTAGAAATGCTATTAGATGGCATGACCATGTAATTGTTTGGAAGGATTTTTATGTGGATAATGGTACAAAAGTGAAAACGCATTACGCCATATTCCCTGTTCTTGCAATGGAAAATACTTCTGTAAGCAACTTTGCATCGAGTGGTTCTTTCAAAATGTTTGCAGCATACCCTAACCCTGCTGTCAATCGCATTAATGTGAAAGTAAATAAAGCAACGCCTTCGGATATTAAGTGTAGCATCATGGATCAGAAAGGTAGTGTGGTAAAACAGTGGCAAGAGCAGATGCATGATTCTGAACAAGTATTGAGTGCAGATATCACAAGTTTACCGTCTGGTCAGTATATCCTTATAGTTAAGGATGGTAGTGGACAACTTGCACAAACATTTGTAAAACCTTAATTTTTTAATTCAATTTACGTCATGGTAGTATTTGCTACCATGACGTATTTAAGTAATATCAGTTATGCGTAGACTACAGAACATTGTGGTTGCAGTACTATTTGTTGTAGGAGTAGTATCATGCTCGAAGGAAAAAATGAAAATAATAGAAGAGCCTCAACCTGATGAGCCGGAATTGATAACGACGGTACGAGTGAAGGCTACAAATGAAAACATACCGGGGGATACGCACTACTTTTCTTATAAAGTTGAAAATAGTTTTCATAGTGCTAATACTCAATTTGAAGTAGACACGATCAAGCTCATGGCAAATAGTGTGTATAATATTGAAGTGACTGTGCTGAATGAGAAAAAGAACCCGCCTATAGACGTTACACAAGAAATAATATCAGAGAACAATGCCCATCTATTTTATTATACAAGCAACCCTACATCAGGAGCAGGCTCGATAATAGTGTCTGAAAGAGATAAGGATGATAACGGACAAGATTTTGCGAGGGTGTGTAAATGGAAGACAGGAACAGTAGGTGATGGAGAGATAGAGATAATACTTATCCACGGTCCTAGGAACAAAGAAGCTACTTCCCGAGCTGCAATTGCTGGAGCTACTGATGCAGAAACAGTATTCCCCGTTAAGCTATATTAAACAGTTGGATTTAACTTGAAAAGAAAAAACCTTCCAGAATTATCTTCTGAAAGGTTTGTCTTTTCTGTGGTGTGGGGCGGGATCGAACCGCCGACACAAGGATTTTCAGTCCTTTGCTCTACCAACTGAGCTACCGCACCAGCCGTTATTGGGATGGCAAAAATAGAACTAATTCTGTAATTCCCAAAAAATGTTATCGTTTTATGAAAGGTATATTTTTCTTTGATATGTTGTCTGATATTAGATGTAGTGTATAAGCCCCATTTGGTAGTGCTTCTGTTGCTATATATGGGCTACTCTTATCAATATTTCCCGTGAGCATTATTTGTCCTAAAGCATTAACAACCTGATATCTATAAGCGAGCTGCGGTAGCGGCGCTATTGTGATATATTCATGTGCAGGGTTGGGGTAGAGTGTTATATCATTATCTCCATTAACGTTGCTCACAGAATTAAAGCTAGGGTCATACAGCTCTATTATTTTGTCTGTACGGTCTACATTGCCACCGGCGTTAGAATTACTGGTAGATATAAATATACTGCCTCCGGGAGAGATGCAAACATCCCTTAGTCTGCCATAGTTCACTTGGTTCACAGTAGAGGTCATTATTACAGAGTCGTGCGTATTATTAAGGTTTAGTATGTGTAGCTTCGAGTCTTTTAAGGTCGCCATAATAATAGCATTCTGAAATGCGGGCAGCATAGAGTGGTTGTAATAGTCGATGCCACTAACAGCAATAGTTGGTGTCCATGCCTGTATCGGTTCTACCACGTTAGAGTCATTACAGAATGTCTGCTCGCCGGGAGTGTTACAATATCCCTGTACATCAGGCCAGCCATAGTTTCTTCCTTTATGTATAATATTTATCTCGTCATCATTATTAGGTCCGTGCTCTGAGCTGTAAAAGATGCCATTGGCATATACCAAGCCTTGTGGGTTACGATGTCCCCAGCTCCATACAGGACTACCTGCTATGGGGTTGTCTGTAGGGATAGAGCCGTCTAGGTTTATACGTAGTATCTTACCGTTAATAGACGATAGGTCTTGTGAGTTTGAGGTGACTGTAGCATCTCCTGTGGTCAGGTATAGTTGGTTGTTCACTATTATCATCCTACAGCCATTATGGAAGTTGGCTGATGGTATATCGTCTAATAGTATTAGTGGGCTACCAAGTGTATTGCCATTGTAGGTGTAGCGAACTATACGCTCTTTATAGGTGCCTTGAGTATAGTTGTAGGCTACGTATACGTAGGGGGCTGTGGAGAAGTTAGGGTGCAATGCCATACCCAGCATACCTCCCTCTGACCTTATTGATGTATTGGTTTCGTGATACAGTGTGTCTATATGACCGCTTGTAGGTTCCATCCTACATATGTATCCATTCTTTTGGGTGAACCATATGTGACTATCAGGTCCGTACACCAGCTCCCAAGGAATGAATAGAGAATCACGCACTACACGGGTGGTCATTTGTGCAGATGCCGTATTGGCGATAAGTAGGGCGAATACAATATATTTTATCAACTTCACGATAAGCTCCTTTTATTAAAATTACAATATAATTGAGCTAAATGTTCGCAAGGTGCTATTTTTGGCGGCTATGGATCTAAACGAGTTCCTTGTTAAGTTTTTGAGCGACCTGCTAAGTACCTCCGTAGTAGAGATATTTGGGGTAGTATTCGGTATGATAAGTGTGGTGCTGGCCAATAGAAACCACGTATGGCTGTACCCAACGGGTATTGTAGGTACGGTATTGAGCATATATGTAATGTTCAATGCTAAGCTGTATGCAGAGTCTGCGCTCAATATGTACTACTTCATAATGAGTGTATACGGCTGGTGGAGGTGGCATAAGAACAAAGAAAATAAGAGTGCTGTAGCCATTAGCATGAACGATAGGACAGACTGGCTAATAACTGCTGCGATAGTAGTACTGGGGTGGGTGGCTTTATACTTTGTATTGAGCACCCTTACAGATTCTGATGTGCCGATGCTCGATGCTATTGTGTCGTCAGCAGCATGGGCAGGTATGTGGTTATTGGCAAGGCATAAGGTGCAAAACTGGATATTGCTGAACATAAGTAATGCTATTGCTATACCGTTGCTTATATATAAGGGGCTGGCGTTTTATGCGATACTAACGTTGTTCCTTTTTATTGTAGCTGTGTTCGGATATTTTAGGTGGAAGAGATTGTATTATAAACAACACGTAAAAGCATAAAGGTTGGGTGTCAAGAAGATAGTGGTCATAGGTTCTGAGTCTACAGGAAAGAGTACGTTAAGTGCTGGCTTAGCAGATGCGCTGGATACGGTATGGGTAGAAGAATATGCGCGAGACTATCTACTACAACTGGGTAGACCGTATGAGGAAAGCGACCTGCTGAAAATAGCAAAAGGACAGCTTGCGCTTGAAGATGAAAAGCTAAAGCAATCCAACGAATATCTAATTTGTGATACGGACCTGAATGTGATAAAGGTATGGGCAGAGGCTAGCTATGGTCGCTGTAACGACTGGGTTTTAGAGCAGATAAAAAAGCGCAAGTATGATGCGTACATACTTACAGATATAGATATGCCTTGGGTAGATGACCCGCTAAGAGAACACCCGCTGCCTCACGAGCGTCAGCATTTCTTTGACCTATATAAAGCCATAGTGGAACAAAGTGGCGTGCCATTTGTTATAGCTAGTGGCGATGAGCAAGAACGGTTACAAAAAGCCTTGTCATTTATCACAACTCATTAAAATTGTTAACTTTATACCATGCTGCTGCATATACATCCGGATAATCCGCAACCGCGCCACATAGATACAGTGGTAGAGTGCCTGCGAGATGGTGGGGTGATAATATACCCTACAGATACCATCTATGGGTTAGGCTGCGATATATACAATGCTAAGGCTATAGCTCGTATAGCCCGTATAAAGAATATAGAACCTAAGAAGGCACAATTCTCATTTGTGTGTGCAGATCTTAGCCATATCACTGACTATGCTAAGAGTATTGACACGCCTACTTTCCGACTGTTGAAGAATGCTCTACCCGGTCCATATACTTTTATACTAGAGGCTAGTAAGCAAGTGCCCAAAGCATTAAAGACAAAAAAAGATACGGTAGGTATACGTGTACCCGACCATAACATTTGTCACGAGATAGTAGATGCGCTGGGTCATCCTATCATGAGTACATCGCTACCTATGGAAGAGGATGTAGAGTACTATACAGACCCTGAGCTGATACATGATGTGTTTGAGAACTTGGTAGACATTGTAATAGATGGTGGCTACGGTGGTTTTGAGCCATCTACAGTGGTGAGTCTTTTAGGTGGAGAGGCAGAGCTTTTAAGAGAAGGTGCGGGAGACTGGGAGTCACTCATTGGTTAATACTCAAAATTATTGGTGATAGCATTATCTTCGCTATCATGTACACAAAGCAAGACGAGCAACGCTTGTTCGACCAAGCCAAGAGTTTACTAAAACAATCGTCGGGAGACGATATGCAAGATATATTGTTGCTGAGAGATGTACTCAACTACAGCGACTGGAAATACTATGTGCAAGATGAGCCTGTATTGGCAGATGTGGAGTATGATACTTTATTCAAACAGCTGAAAAGCCTTGAAGATAAATACCCTGAGCAAGTAACCGGAGACTCACCTACACAGCGTGTAGCAAAGGGGCTGAGCGAAAAGTTCCCGACAGTGAGCCATTTGGTGCCCATGCTTAGCTTGGATAATACCTACAATGCTGATGACCTGCGCGACTGGGATAAGCGATGTAAAGACCATGCAGGTACAGACGATATACAATACTGTGTAGAGCCTAAGTATGATGGGGCGAGTATCTCACTAATATATGAAGACGGGCAACTGGTACGTGGTGCTACCCGTGGCGATGGTGTGATGGGGGAAGAGATAACCATCAATGCCAAACTGATACGCTCCCTGCCTTTGTCAGCAAGGCTAACAGAAGAGGGTATCAGCCAGATAGAAGTGCGGGGCGAGGTAGTGATACACAAAGATGTGTTTGCAAAGTTCAACGAGCAGAGAGCAGCAGAAGGCTTGGCTCCTTTGGCTAACCCTCGTAATGCAGCATCGGGTACGCTACGTATGCTAGACCCGCAAGAGGTAGTAAAGCGTAAGCTATCTGCCGTGCTATACCATATCAGTGATTATACTTTAGCTGATAATGCAGAGCGACCAGCGTTGCTAAATACTCACTACGATGCGCTTAATTGGTTGTATAAGCTAGGCTTCCCTACACCTATAAAGGAGATGCAGAAGTTTGACAGCATTGATGGTGTGATAAAGTTCTGTGAGGAGTTTGAAGCGCGTAGAGACGACCTGCCTTTTGAGGTAGATGGACTAGTGATAAAGGTGAACAACTTTGAGACGCAAGACAAAATGGGAATGACCAGCCACCACCCACGCTGGGCTGTGGCATATAAGTTCAAGGCAAGACAAGCAACGAGCAAGTTGTTAGATGTAGAGTATCAGGTAGGGCGCACAGGGTCTATTACACCCGTGGGTAAGATAGAGCCGACTCCGATTGGCGGTGTTATGGTGAGTTCTCTATCCCTCTTCAATGAGGATGTGATAAAAGAGAAGGACCTGAGAAAAGGCGATACTGTACTAGTAGAGCGTGCAGGCGATGTGATACCTTATATCGTAAAGTCGCTGGCAGAGTTGCGTACGGGCGATGAAGAACCGATTGTGTTCCCTACGCATTGTCCTGAGTGTAGTGAGAAGCTGGATAAGCCCGAAGGTGAAGCGGTATGGCGCTGTATCAACATCAACTGCCCTGCACAGGTGGTAGAGCGCATCATTCACTTTGCGAGTAAGAATGCCATGGATATTCGTAACCTTGGAGAGTCTAACATCCGTAAATTCTACGAGATAGACCTACTAAAAGATATACCGGGCATCTACCAAATAGATTGGGAAAAAGTATTAGCCCTTGAAGGATTTAAAGAGAAGTCTGTAAATAATCTGAAAGAAGCTATTGAAGTATCGAAACAACAACCATTACACCGATTGATATTTGGCTTAGGCATACGCTATGTGGGCGAGACCACCGCTAAAACTTTGGCAAGTGCTGTCAATCATCTAACAGACCTGTACGATTGGACCGAAGAGCAGTTCATAGCTCTGGAAGATATAGGTCCTAAAGTAGCGGCATCGGCAGCACATTTCTTTAGCCTGCCGGAGAATAGACACATGATACAGCTACTACAAGAGCAGGGGCTTAATCTTACCAATGCACACTCGGGCAATAAGCAAGCAGGTGGTGTGCTGGAGGGTAAGACCTTCTTATTCACAGGTACGCTTACACGCTTCAAACGTAGTGAGGCGGAGACCATGGTAGAAGAACGTGGTGGTAAAAAGCTGAGTGGGGTGAGTAGCAAGCTGAACTATCTGGTAGTAGGTGAAGATGCAGGCTCCAAGCTAGAGAAAGCCAAGAAGCTCGGCACCGTCACCATACTTACCGAAGATGAATTTTTAGAAATGCTTAGTTAGTCGTTTTTGATACGGGTATCGTTGCGGTAAAGGTTGCCCCTTTCTTTAATTCAGATTCGCAGGTTACAGAGCCGTTTATGTGCTCTACAAGGCTTTTCACTACATATAGTGATAGGCCTGCCCCTTGCTGAAACTCTGCATTAGAGCCTCTGAAGAATGAATCGAAAATAGAGTCTTGTTCATCTTTAGGTATACCTACACCGTTATCCGTTACCTGTATGGTAATGCTATCTCCTGCATTGTTGCACTTAAGCTGTATTACAGACTCTAGCGGTGTGTACTTGATGGCATTAGACAAAAAGTTCTCTACCACATAGTTGACCAATGGCAATGGTAGGTAAGTGTGTTCATCACCATCGTATGCCAGTGTAATGCTGTTGGTACTGCTGGTATCAGACAGCATTTTTTCATTGACCCCTTCCAGTAGTTTCTTTAGGCTGAACTTTGTAGGGGTGCTATCTATCTTGTCTTCTAGTATGACGCCAAGCCATACCAGGTCTTGCATTTGCTTCTTAGAATGAAAAGCACAGGTTGCTATCTTTTGTAGCTCTGCCAGTGCCGTTTCTTTATCATTACCGTCTAGTGCTTGCTTTATCTTCTCTACCGCTACCATGATGTCTTTCATGGGTTGCTGCATGCCACTCTGTGCGGCTCTGTGAAAGCGTTCTCTTGCTCTGGTAGATTTGTCTAGCTTTTCTCCTTTTACGTTTATTATTTGTTCTTTCTCTTTTACCTTTTTAGCGTACTCGTTCAGGTGTTTGTCCTTCAGTCTTTGTTCCGAAAGGTCTTTGGTTATCTTCACAAACCCTTTCACATCACGGTTTTCGTCGTATATCGTTTTGATGGTAACACTAGCCCAAAACTTAGTACCGTCTTTCTTTATCCTCCATCCCTCATGAGTAGACTTGCCTTCTGTGCGTGCGCGCATTAGCAGTGCATCGGGCATTAGTAGCTTTTTGTCATTTTCTCCAAATAGTATGCTGAAGTGTTTGCCAATAGCTTCTTCGTTGGTATATCCTTTTATCTTTTCCGCACCATTGTTCCAGTCTATTATATAGCCGTCATCATCCAGCATAATGATGGCATAGTCTTCTACCTCATTTATGAAAGAGAAATAGGTCTCTCTTATTTTCTCCGACTGTTTGGCTTGGTGGCTCAGGTCTCGCTCGTATTCAGAGATTATCTTTTCCGCAGCCATACGTTCCGATAGGTCGCGGGTTACTTTTATAAAGCCTACAAAATTGTTATCATCATCATGCACTGCTGTTATCACCACATTTGCCCAAAAGGTATCGTCAAACTTACCTACGCGCCACCCTTCATGTTCTACGCGTCCTTCTTCTTTAGCTTTTTTTAGTATTTGTTCAGGTAGGTTCTTGTCCACGTCTTCTTGGGTATAGAACATGCTAAAGTGCTTGCCCACCACTTCTTCAGATGTGTAGCCTTTTATCTTTTCAGCACCTTTGTTCCAGCTCTGGATATTACCATTCATATCCAGTAGGAAGATGGAGCAATCTTCTATATCCAGTATGGCTTTTCCGTATAGCGCGTCTAAATTCATAATCCCTTGCATAGATCTATTGTTTGTGGCTTTTTGTTCACTCTTTGTAAGAGTAAAGCTTTGATGATCACTAATAAGCCAACAGTCAGCAATCTATGAATGATGTTATTGGTTATATGTTTCGGGATAAAGATAATTTTTTTGTTCAGTATTGATGTTTTTGCACTGCTAAATTTTAAACAAAACATTCATGCGTGCTTACGGTATAAACTTTCTACCTTTGCAAACAATTTTATATACATATACAGTAAATGACTAAGATACGTCCATTCTTAAGATTGAGCGGTTTAGAACCATTAGTCGTTCGTCCGGAAACCAACTTTGTCAATGTTGGAGAACGCACCAATGTTACCGGATCTAAGCGTTTCGCACGCCTGATAAGAGAAGAAAAATACGAAGAAGCACTATCCGTAGCCCGTCAGCAAGTAGAGAACGGCGCACAGGTATTGGACATCAACATGGATGATGCCCTGCTAGATGGTGTAAAGGTGATGACCACCTACTTGAATCTACTACAAGCAGAGCCCGATATAGCTAAGATACCTATCATGCTGGACTCCTCTAAGTTTGAGATAATAGAGGCAGGCCTAAAGTGTGTGCAGGGTAAGTGCATCGTAAACTCCATATCGCTGAAAGAAGGTGAGGAGAAATTCATAGAGCAAGCATTCATCTGCAAGAGCTTCGGTGCATCTGTCATTGTGATGGCATTTGATGAGGACGGACAGGCAGATAATCTACAACGCCGTGTAGACATATGCGAGCGTGCCTATAATATACTAACAGAGCAGGTGGGCTACCATCCTGAGGATATCATCTTCGACCCCAACATATTTGCCGTAGCAACGGGTATAGAAGAGCATAACAACTATGCGGTAGACTTTATAGAGGCTACACGTATCATCAAAGAAAAGATGCCACTTACCAAAGTGAGTGGTGGTGTGAGTAATGTGTCCTTCTCCTTCCGCGGAAACAACCCCGTGCGTGAGGCGATGCATAGTGTGTTCTTGCTCCATGCCATCAACGCAGGTATGGATATGGGTATCGTAAATGCGGGACAGCTGGAGATATACGATGAGATAGAACCACAACTGCGCGAGCTGTGCGAAGATGTGATACTGAACCGTAGAGACGATGCTACGGATAGGTTGATAACCTTTGCAGAGACCGTTAAGGCAAAAGATAAAGGAGAAAAGAAAACAGATGAGTGGAGGCTGACACCGATAGAAGAAAGGCTAAGACACTCATTGGTGCATGGTATTACCGACTATATAGAGGACGATACCGAAGAAGCACGCCAAAAATACCCAAGACCGCTAGAGGTGATAGAAGGTCCGCTGATGGATGGCATGAATGTGGTGGGTGACCTGTTTGGTAGCGGTAAGATGTTCTTGCCACAGGTGGTGAAGAGTGCCCGTGTGATGAAGAAGAGCGTGGCATACTTATTCCCGTTCATAGAGCAAGAGAAAGAAGAGAACAGGCTGGCAAGAGAAAAAGCGGGATTAGTAGCAGAAGATGAGAAAGGTGCTGCCAAGATACTAATGGCTACCGTGAAGGGTGATGTACACGATATAGGTAAGAATATAGTAGGTGTGGTACTAGGCTGTAATGGCTATGAGGTGATAGATATGGGGGTGATGGTACCTGCCGATAAGATACTAGACACCGCAGAGCAAGAAGGTGCAGACATTATTGGTCTTAGCGGACTGATAACCCCGTCTCTGGATGAGATGGTACACGTAGCCAAAGAGATGAAGCGTAGAGGTATGAAGCAGCCCCTATTGATAGGTGGTGCTACTACATCGCGCACGCATACGGCGGTGAAGATAGCTCCTGAATATGAACACGGTGTGGTGCACGTATTGGATGCCAGCCGTAGTGTGACGGTGGCGGGTAGCCTGCTTAGCAAAGAGCAAAAAGAAGGATACCTTACCAAGACCAACCAAGAGTACGATAAAGTAAGAACAGACTTTGCTAACAAGCGTACGATAAAACCGCTAATATCATTTGCAGATGCACAGCAAAACCCTGTAGCTATAGAATGGGAAGGATATACACCACCTAAGCCTAATTTACTGGGTACTAAAGTGTTTGATGGGTACGACCTAAGCGAGATAAGACAGTATATAGACTGGGGTCCATTCTTCATAGCATGGGAGATGAAGGGTAAATACCCTGCCATACTAGAGGATGAGCATGTGGGTGCAGAGGCTACCAAATTATTTAATGATGCCAACGCTATGTTGGACAAGATAATAGAAGAAGAGTGGCTTACGGCTAAAGGTGTACTTGGTTTTTGGCAGGCAGAAAAGACCGCACCCGATACCGTAGTGCTGAAAGACCAGCAAGGTAATACACTACATACACTAGAGTCGCTACGCCAGCAGCTGAAGAAGGCAAAGGGACATCCAAACTTCTCCTTGTCAGATTTTATCAGCCCTGTGGCAGAAGACCATATGGGTGCATTTGCCGTGAGTATACATGGTATAGAGCCGCACCTCAAGCGCTTTATGGAAGACCATGACGACTACAATAAGATAATGCTACAAGCCATGGCAGACCGTCTTGCAGAGGCATTTGCAGAGGTATTGCACCTGCGTACACGTAAGGAGTTTTGGGGATATGCAGCAGACGAGAAAATGAGTAGTGAGGAATTGGTGAAGGAGACCTACCAAGGTATACGCCCTGCACCGGGATATCCTGCCTGCCCCGACCATACGGAGAAGTACAAACTCTTCGACCTGCTGAACGCTACGGAGACCGCAGGCATATCGCTTACGGAGTCTTTGGCAATGTACCCTGCCGCATCAGTATGTGGATGGTACTTTAGCCACCCGCAGAGTACCTACTTTGGTGTGGGTAAGATACAGGAAGACCAAGTGGCAGACTATGCCAAACGTAAGGGCATGAGCGAAGAAGAAGTAACAAAATGGCTTTCACCAATACTACAAGGATAAATGGATAAGGCAGCAGAGCAAAAGCAAGTACAAGAGGCGCAGCAGGGAACACAGAACCCCGTATTGAGGACCTTGGCAAAGGTGGTGTCTTATGTCTTTCACCCCGTATTCATGCCACTGGCTATGACCTTTGTGCTGATGAAACTATCGCCAAGTAGTTTCCTCGGGTTCGATGATAAGCGACTGACCCTTGTGCTTATATCCATAGGTGGGCAAACGATATTCTTCCCCCTATTTGTAGTGCTGCTGCTAAAGCTATTGGGTTTTGTGGATAGCATCTTCCTACGTACACAGAAAGAACGCATCATACCCCTTATAGGTACTATTATATTCTACTGGTGGGCGAGCAGGGTAGCCATTGGCAACAACTATCCTGAGCTGCTACAGATACTACTGCGTGGTACTTACTGGGGTGTTATCGTGCTGTTCATGGTCAATATATTCCTGAAGATGAGTATGCACACCATGGCGGCAGGTGGTATGCTGGGTATACTTACCGTACTGCTTATCATGAGCTCTGTACAGATGGTAGTGCCGTTGTTCGTAGCCATCATCATAGCAGGGGCGATAGGTACTGCACGTATGCTACTGGGCGCACACAATGCCCCGCAGATATTCCTCGGGTACGTATTGGGTATACTGGTGCAGCTGGCAGCCTATATGTATGTAGTGTAGCTTATGGTGAACCTTCTTTTTGTATGCAGTAGAAACCAATGGCGTAGCCCTACGGGTGAGGCTATTTACAGAAATAGACAAGGTGTTGATGCCCGCTCAGCAGGTACTGAGGCTGCGGCTAGAGTACGCGTATCTGCAAAGCTGATAGACTGGGCAGATGTAGTGTTTGTAATGGAGCACAAGCACAAAAAAAGATTACTACAAGACTACCGCGATGCACTACAACATAAAGAACTGATAGTGCTGGACATCCCCGATGAATATCAATACATGGATGAAGAATTGGTAGCTATGATACGTACTACTGTAGATGAGTATTTGGGTGAGTAGGTTGTTCCTTTCCTTCTTTCTTTGCTTGATAAATAGCTGAATAGTAGTACGCAACTCGTCACCCTGAACTTGATTCAGGGTCTCACTATATTATAAGTTCCTTCTTTCTTTGCTGATAAGAGGTTTAATAGTAGTATGTCATTCTGAACGCAGTGAAGAATCTCCCTAATGGTTGGTTGGGCAGATACTTCGCACGGCTCAGTATGACAGGTTGGATATAGCTATTCTCCCCAAAGAGCAACTGCAACACTGCAACAAGTGGAACAGGATTAACAGTCATTCGTCATTGCGAACCGAAGGGAGAACTGCGAAGCAATCATTGAGTCCTATAAGAAATCAAACATGCCCGAAATAAATCTCCTTAATGGTTGGTTGGTGTAGGTGAATTACTTTATTCTATTTGTCATCCCGCACTTGATGCGGGAGCTCACGTATTATAAGTTCTTTCTTTCTTTGCTTGTCCAAAGAAACAAAGACAACAATGCTCAAAGACGCCATGAGCATTGTGGCTGCCCTGATGCGGGTATAGCACTACTGTGCTGTCCTACTTTTAGCCTTGATGGTATACTCATTCTCCCCAAAGAGCAACTGCAACAGTACAACAGTTATCCGTCATTTCGAACGTATGTGAGAAATCTCCTTAATGAGTAGTTGGAATGATTGGATATTAAAAATACATGCAGTTATTTTATATAAACTGTAAAACATGAAAACAAACCTACTATTCATATTTGCCATTAACGTACTGTTTGTAAGTTGCTCTACAACAACAAAGAATAAGGAAAGAGAGATATTGAATCTTAGCCTAGAGACACAATACGGTCTATTTGAATGGGATTACTTTAGGGAAGATAAGCCTATTGTCGACAGTTTTTTAGATTGTTATTTTGAAAACGAGGATAAGAAACATCTCGTATTGTTACCAATTGTTGATAGCATGACTAATAGCGGATATACCAAAGAGCTTAACGCCTATTATGAAAAAGTAAAAAGTACTTATGATGATAGCTCGCTAGCTTTTCTTGACAGTATTTATTCCTATTCAAAGAAAGTTCAGACATATAAAAACTTCAAAGCAATTATTTCTAAACAATAAAACTCTACCTCACATTACACGGTGGTAGGTCGTACATGCTGTGGGGCTTATAGTACATCACAAAGTAGTGTAGAGAGTTGCCTTGTTGTATCCATTGAGCGTGGAGTATCTCTATGGTTTGGTGTTTTAGTAGCCATTTGTTGATGGTGTCTGATAGGGTAGGGTCGCCCACCTCAAAGGTGAACTGTTGAAATTTTACCATTGTTGTTTCTTTTGTTGCAGTGTTCCACTTGTTCCAGTGTTCCAGTTAGCTGTTTTTCAGAATTGACTGTTCGTATTTATAGACTTTAGTATGGTACTTTTCATCGCCCAATACCATTGCCGCTATTTTACGGTATGGTACTTTTTCTGCTCGTAGTCTCATTATCTCCTCACCTTCTTCTACGGTCACTGTGCCCTTATAGCTAGCCTTGTGGTTGTGTTCTTTTATATGGTCGTACACTTGTATGGTATAGTGTAGCAATACGGCGGTAAGCTCTTTGGCGGTGTCAAAATCTTTATCGGTACATACCAGTGAGGGTAGGTTCAGGGTATCTTGCTCAAAGGCTCTTAGGGTGCTGAGTATCATCGCCAGCCTGAAACATATCACACCCATACGGTTCACACTACCATCCAGCTCATCGGCTACCATGTTTACCACGCCGTCTTTGTATTGGCTAAAGAGGGTAAGGAACTGTTGTTGCTGCCCAGCCGTTAGGGAGAATTGTAAAGGCTCGCTACGTGCCATCAGTCTATTGTATAGCTTGGCATACTCTCCGCCTGCATATCCAAAATAAGCTTCCTTATCGTTGTGCATCTGCGCAAAAGGGTCTCTGAAAGCAGTCTGCCCATCCAGCAAGTAAAAACAAAACCTGCTGAACAATCCATTCTCTACCGATGGTACCAAGCGTAGCAGTTGGTCGTATGTGCCACTCATCACCACACTAAGGGCGGGTAGTGCTATATCCACATCCTCATTGTTACTACGCCTGAAGTAGCTGATAGATTCGTGATGATAAGCCTTGCGCAGTATGTCTGAGAAGTTACCATAATCCTGTCTTAGCATATCGGCAAGTGTATCCCCTTCCGTCTCAAAGATGATGCCTCTACCATGGTTCTCTTTCAGTAGTTGCATCACAGCCGTCTTGGTAGTGTTGGCAGGGATGAAGAGCTTGAGGTGTGCCGGTGGTGTAGGCTCTGTAGGTGGGTCTGTACGTTTGCCTTTGTCATACTCCTTTTGCTGTCGTAGATACTCAGCCATCTGCTTGCTATGGTCTTTGTGTAGCTCATTAGCTTTGGTAAGTAGCTGCTCGTGTACGGTATTGCCGAGTGTGCGTGCCCATAGCAGTCCGCCCTTGCCCGTGCCGTATTTACCTATTACAAAGCAGTAGAGATTAGGAAAGATAGCCTTGCCAAAATAGCTGCCCTGTACGTTGGGCATCATACCACTAAGCACGCCCAAACCACCCAGTAGCAGTAGCTCGCGCTCTTCCTTTGTGTCCATCTTGTTGATGCAATCTTGCAACAAGTTTGGTAGCTGTGGGTAGATGTTTTGTGAGATGTGGTTGCTGTACTCATGCTCGTCTAAGTACTGTAAGAAGTAGTGATTCTTCATAGTGTAGGGTGTTTTTATTTTTGGTTTTTAAGAATGATTTAGGGTTTTATTGTGGTTGATTGGTTTAAGGTTTAATAGTAGTATGTCATTCTGAACGCAGTGAAGAATCTCACCGAGGTGTCGGTGCAGGCTCTTAATGGTTGGTTGGGCAGATACTTCTCATTGTGCTGCCATACTTTTAGCCTTGATGGTATACCCATTTCCCCAAATAAGGCAAGTGGAACACTGGAACAACTGCAACACTGCAACAACCGAAACACCGACACAACCGAAACAAGTGACACAAGAGAAACAGCCGTAGAAATGACTGTTACTTATACTTTATTTACAATGGCAAATATACAACAAAAAATATTAATCGTGAAAATAAAAAAGCCCTCCCGTTCTTGGGAAGGCTCTGTATGATTTTTCTATGTTATACTACTGTAAGAACACTCTGCCGTTATAGGTCTCTTCTGTGCCTTCCATGTTTATCAGGTATAGTCCTTTGGGTTTGTTGGCTATGTCTATATTGATGTGTTTTTGGTCTGTGGTGTTGGCTTGCCATATCACTTGCCCTGCAAGGTTTAGTATGGTTACGCTCTTTATCGTTTCGCTACCTGTAAGGGTTATGGAAAACTGCCCGTTGGTAGGGTTAGGGTAGATGCTCGCTACCTCTGTCAGCTTGTTGGTACTCTTGATGCTAGTTGGGAATTTGGTAATGCGTATACTATCCATCACCACGGGAGTGGTAGGTTTATCACTCGCATCGGTAGGTACTTTGCCTATTGCCTGCACTACGCTGAAGTTTGTAGTAACAGAGCCAAACACAGCATGTTTTGATGTAGTAGGTGCTTTATTGAAGTCAAGAAAAGTATTGTCTACAAGGTTGATGAAGAACTGACATCCACCACTATTGGCCGCACCTGTATTAGCCATAGATATAGTGCCTTGTACATTGCTTAGTGATGCGTCAAATTCATCAGGTATGGTATAGCCGGGGTTGCCCGAGCCTGTGCCTGTAGGGTCTCCGCCCTGTATCATAAAGCCATCTATCACGCGGTGAAAGGTAACACCATCGTAAAACCCTTCTGTAGTACGTGCTAAGAAACTATCGACCGTTATAGGTGTTTTAGTATCGGTAAGCTCTACAACGAAGCTGCCCATTGTGGTATAAAAAGTAACCTCTGTTTGTGCCATTGCTTCTGTAGCGCATAGTGCCAGCGAGGCAAGGATAAGTGTAGCTGCTTTTCTCATAGTTTATGTATTAGTGATATACAAGATAGGCGTTATGTGTCTAATATCATAGAGCTGATAGTTATTTACTCCAACAGTATCTTATTGGTATAGCTGCTACCATCTGTTGTTAGGTGTATGATGTACACGCCCTTGGGTTGTTTGCTTAGGTCTACCTGTAGTGTGTGTTTATTGCTAAGGGTGTTTTGGTAGACTGTGCGCCCGCTAATGTCTGCTATAGACACATTGGTTTGCTCGTGTGTAGGTAGTTCTATAGTGAAGCTGCCATTGGTAGGGTTGGGGTAGATGCTTAGTTCTTTACGCGGTACATGGGTAATGCTCGTAGTATTACAGTTCACACTACTTAGCAGCGAGTCGAACTCTGGATTGAGGATGTCTTCGTTCCATATTTCCCAGTAGCACACACCATCGTTTATGGCTAGCTGCATAGCCGCAGGCATACCACCTGCACCAAAGGCTGCGGAGTCTGATGTGCCACTCTTGGCAAACTGTACTGTGGTAAGGTTGTTATTAGCTACCGAGTGTTTTATGATGCTGTATTGTGCAGGGTATACGTTTGCGGCGTTGTGTTGTGTCCACCACCAAGCCGATGCTCCGTATCTGCTGCCTATGGTAGTGCGTGCATAGGCGTACACAGAATCAGCAACTACATTGCTACCATTCACAGGATGAAAGTCGTTGCTCAAATAGTGGTTAGGGAATGCGGCATTAAAAGCATCTATTACCACCTTCCAAGAGTCTATCATCTTCTGGTCTGTATAGCCTATAGCGGCAAGTGTAGGTGTGGTAGTACGTGGTAGCTGCATCTCCATACCATTGGCGGTAGAGTGAGATATATACACCAGTTGTATCGTTGTATCATTCTCGTATCGGCTGCCCAGTGCGGTGATAAATTCCGTCCACTTGGCTAGGTAAGTATTATCCCAAGGTATGGCTAGTGTGTCATTGAATGGGCTACTACTCACCAACCTCTGCGCTCCCGCATCAAACACCCATTGCGGTATCATTATGCCCGATGGTATGCCTAGTGATACTTTTTTGCCGTATTGGTTAGCACGGTTTATCTGTGTGTCTAGCAAGTGCCAGTTATATACATTGTCCGATGGTTCTATTATATCCCAACTGATGCGTACCAGTATCCCTTTTACAAATGGCTTTGACGCTATAGCAGGGTTTACCGAGCCGTACCCATTGCCTGTAGTAGGTCCGCAGCTACAGTATACGCCTGTAGGTGGCGGAAAGGAGGGCTGTGCTTTTAGTGTGCATATCGGTGCCAGTAGAATAACGAATAGTAGCAGTCTGTACATGGTATAAAAATATTGAATGTATAGAAAGACGCAACAAAACTGCAAAGGTTTAATGTAGGTACAAAAAAGCCCTCCGAAACTGAAGGGCTCTATATAAGTAATGTGTTGTTTCATTTATTCTAGAAGCAACTTATTTGTGTAGTGTTTATCATTGGTAGTTAGGTGAATGATGTATACACCCTTGGGTTGCTTGCTAAGGTCTACCTGTAGTGTCTGCTTATTACTAATGGTGTTTTGATACACTGTGCGCCCGCTAATATCTGCGATAGATACGTTTGTTTGCTGGCGTGTAGGTAGCTCTATAGTAACGCTCCCAGTGCTGGGGTTGGGGTGGATGGTTAGTGCCGCTTGCTTGTTTAGCTGGCCAACACTTACATCAGGCAAACATTTATTATTCAGCTGTGCCTTATACGCTGTAGAGTAAATATCTATTCTATTGTGAAAAGCGCATATTAGACCACCATTCTGCGCACCATGATAAATAGTATTACTGTCTTTATAAGCAATGCCTAGTGTAGTGCCTACGCCTTCAATAAATTCGAAGTAGAAAGCCCAACTGATCCGAATATTGAACCTGATATGTTTTCGGTTATTTGCGTCGATATACACACTATCTACAATAGCTATGGTGTCAGAGAGTCCATTTACTTTACCTGCTACAAATGTATCGCCAAGCTGTAGGCTCATGTCCATTATCAGTATGTCTTGGGTGTCTCTTGCGGGGTTTAGGTAGCTGTTGCCATTAGCGGGGTTGGGTAGAGAGCGGTACCATACCTTACCTGTTGTGGTATCTTCTTTTAACAGCCCCAACTTTTTTCCAGGGCTTGTTGGGAATACATTATAGTCCCACAAAAGTATCTTGTGATGTTCTCCTTTTACTATCGTGTCATTACTGGTCACGGTGTTCATTGAGCCGATGGCTAAACCGCTATACCAACAAGTCCAAGCACTTACACTATCACCAAAGATGCTTTGGTAAGGTTGCGCGTTTGACGAGTGGAATGAGAATAGTAATACAGAAAGTAAAGAAATAAGTAGTAGTCTTTTCATAGTAGTGTCTTTAGTGTACTATGAAGTTAAGGAGTTTTATTCTAGTGGTTATTGGTTAGTTCATCTGTCATATTTATTAACCAAGGGTAATGACTAGGACTACTTTATATAAAAAAAGCCCTCCCAAGTGGGAAGGCTATGAATATCGTTGGTAGGTGTTTCATTATTGTAATGGCTGCCAGATGTCTGAAGACGGTATCTCACCCGTTAGTGACTCTAGCATAAAGAGTACAAACTCGGTTTCTGTCAGTTTGTTCTCGTCTATTATCTTTTTAAATGCAGGGCGTACCAGTTGTAGATTGTGTGTCAGGTCGAAGTGCCAAGCATCATCCTCGTATAGAAAGTGCATGAAGAATGGTGTCTTTTGCCCTTTAAAGATATACTCTGCCTTAGCAAATTTTTTAGTGATTGTTACCTCACCAATAGTCACGTTAGACATGCTTTCTTTACCTACCATACCATTGTCTATAGCATATAGAAATAGATCTGCACCTGTTTGCATTTGTAATAAGCTTTCCTTTGGCGTTTGTGCTCTTGTAGTTAGTAGTGTCATCTTATCTAGTAGCGATAGTTGCTCTACCTGATTGCTATCATAGGTCTTTATCTTTTGTAGCATATCGTTGTAGTAGTCTACAGTGCTTTTGCTTACATACTCTACAGCGTCTTGTCCTCTGCCATTCATCAAGGCATCTGTATAGTTGTTATAGCATTTGGTTACTGCTTCTTTATTGTTGTTGGGGTTGCTGCAAGAGCTGAGTAGCACAATAATAAGGGAAAATGCTAATAGTATTCTAGACATGAGTTTGATGTTTACAAGTGCCAAGATAAAGAAAAAGCCTCCACAATGGGAGGCTCTTTACTTGAGTGTGATATAACATAGCCCTCGCCCCTCTCAAGAGGGGAAGGAGTAATTAGTATCTGTAATGTTCAGGCTTGTAAGGACCTTCTTTAGAAATGCCCAAATAAGCAGCTTGCTCATCAGTAAGCTCATCAAGCTCAACGTTTATTTTGCCAAGGTGTAGGCGAGCTACTTTCTCATCAAGATGCTTAGGAAGAACGTATACTTTATTCTCGTAACGGTCTGTATGGTTCCAAAGTTCTATCTGAGCTAGTGTTTGGTTTGTGAATGAGTTACTCATTACAAAGCTTGGGTGACCAGTAGCACAACCAAGGTTCACCAAACGACCTTCTGCAAGGATGATTATTTCGTTACCATCTACGTTGTAGATATCTACCTGTGGCTTCAATGTATCTTTAGTGTTGCCATAGTTCTTGTTCATCCAAGCCATGTCTATCTCATTGTCGAAGTGACCGATGTTACAAACGATAGTTTTATCATTCATAGCACGGAAATGCTCTTCGCCAATAAGGTCGCAACAACCTGAAGCAGTAACAACGATATCAGCTTCTTTTACAGCGTCTATCATCTTCTTCACTTCAAAACCGTCCATTGCAGCCTGTAGTGCACATATCGGGTCTATCTCTGTAACGATAACACGAGCACCTGCACCGCGTAGAGATTCAGCAGAACCTTTACCTACGTCACCATAACCACCTACTACAGCTACTTTACCAGCTAGCATTACATCAGTAGCACGACGGATAGCATCTACTAGAGACTCTTTACAACCGTATTTGTTATCGAATTTAGATTTAGTGACAGAATCGTTCACGTTGATAGCAGGCATTGGTAATGTACCTTTCTTCATACGCTCGTACAAGCGGTGTACACCTGTAGTTGTTTCTTCACTAAGACCTTTGATGTCGGCTACAAGCTCAGTGTAGTTGTCCAATACCATGTTGGTAAGGTCACCACCATCATCAAGTATCATATTCAAAGGCTTGTCTTTACTACCGAAGAATAAAGTCTGCTCGATACACCAGTCAGCCTCAGCTTGTGTTTGCCCTTTCCATGCGAAAACACCAACACCAGTAGCAGCGATAGCAGCAGCAGCTTGGTCTTGAGTAGAGAATATGTTACAAGAGCTCCAACGAACCTCTGCACCTAGCTCTACAAGTGTTTCAATCAATACCGCAGTTTGGATGGTCATGTGAAGACAACCTGCAATACGCGCACCTTTAAGTGGTTGCTGTCCTTTATATTCTTCACGGATAGACATAAGACCCGGCATTTCAGCCTCAGCCAGTCTAATTTCTTTACGTCCCCATTCAGCAAGGCTGATGTCCTTCACCTTGTATGGTAGTTCGAAGTCGATCTCAGAGCGAGTCATTGTACTCATACCTAATAATTTAATTTGATTTTTGGAGTGCAAAGGTACGTAATTTCGAACTATTGCACTATTTGTTAATGTGTTTAATATAAGTTTAACCTATAACGTTTAGCTATGCCTATTTGTTCTGTAGATATGCCTTTATTTTTTGATGGGTAGCATCGCTTACGCTCACTAGTGGCAAACGTACAGGGTCGCTGCATATGCCCATCTCTTGTAGCACACACTTTACACCCGCAGGGTTGCCCTCTGCAAATAGTAGGCGAGTGCCCGGTAGTATCTTGTAGTGCAGGCTGCGAGCTGTATTGAAGTCGCCGCTAAGCCCCGCATTTATCATGTCTGTAAAGTCTTTGGTAAAGCAGTTGGCTGCAACAGAGATAACCCCTTCCATTCCTATAGACATTTGCGGAACTACAAGGTCATCATCACCACTAAGTACTGCAAAGTGGTCAGGCTTACCATTCACTATCTCCATGCATTGCCCAAGGTTGCCGCTAGCTTCTTTCACCGCTACTATGTTCTTGAACTCATTAGCTAGTCTTAGCACTGTTTCAGGAGCGATGTTGCTGCTGGTACGTCCCGGTACATTATATAGTATAATATCTTTATCTGTAGCTGAAGCTATTGCTTTGAAGTGTTGGTATATACCCTCTTGGGTAGGCTTGTTGTAATAAGGAGCCACGCTAAGAAGTCCGTCTACGCCGGCTAGGTCAGCTGTTTGCACGTGCTCTACTACTGCTGCGGTATTATTGCCACCTGCGCCTGCTACTACAGGTACACGCCCGTTGTTTTGCTTGATGATGAATGCCAGTACTTCTTGCTTTTCAGCACTGCTAAGTGTTGGTGTCTCAGCAGTAGTGCCTAGTGCCACAAGGAAGTTCACGCCATTCTCTATCACATGGTCTATCAGTTTGCCAAGGCTATCGTAGTCAACAGAATTGTCTTTACTGAACGGTGTTACTAATGCTACACCCGTTCCGTGAAATTTATGTGTCATATATCGTCTTATCGTCGTTGTTTATGTAACGTATTGCAGGTTTATGCTTCTTCGTAGAAGCCCATTTTAGAGTACTTCTCTATGCGATTGTCTATACGCTCGTCAGCAGATAGTGCTTGTAGCTCTTTCAGTGTATTAAGCAGGTAATCTTTTACCGTAGCAGCCATCTCAGAAGGCTGGGCATGTGCGCCACCGTTCGGCTCTTTTAGTACATCGTCTACCAGCCCAAAACCTTTCATGTCAGCAGAAGTAAGCTTAAGTTGCTCTGCCGCCTGTACTTTATAGTCCCAGCTGCGCCACAGTATGGTAGAGCAGTTCTCAGGAGAGATGACTGTGTACCAAGTGTTCTCTAGCATGGTTACTTTATCGCCGATGCCAATTCCTAATGCTCCGCCAGAGGCACCCTCACCTATTACGATACAGATGATTGGTACTTTCAGGTCTACCATCTCAAACAAGTTGCGCGCGATGGCCTCACCTTGTCCGCGCTCCTCAGCCTCAAGACCAGGATATGCGCCCGGAGTATCGATAAAGGTAACAACAGGACGGTTGAACTTTTCAGCCATCTTCATCAAGCGAAGTGCTTTTCGATAGCCTTCAGGGTTAGCCATACCAAAGTTGCGCATTTGGCGCATTTTAGTGTTCACCCCTTTTTGCTGTCCCATTACCATTACAGGCATACCATCAAGCTCTGCCATACCGCCTATCATAGCTTTGTCGTCTTTTACCTGGCGGTCTCCATACAGCTCGCGGAAGTTGGTAAATATCTGCTCTATGTAAAATTGAGTATAAGGTCTGTCTGGGTGGCGGCTAAGCTGAACTCTTTGCCACGGAGTAAGATCCTTATAGATCTCAGATCTTGTTTTTTCTAAAGTTGCTTCTAACTCTTTTATAGATGCTGTGACGTCTACGTTATTCTTCGCAGACATTTCTTTCATCTTGTTTATTTGCGAGTATAGATCTTCTATCGGTTGCTCAAAATCCAAAAACTGCATAAGTCGAATAATGTGTTTATGAGTACAAAAGTAAAGGTTTGAATTTTTTTTTAAAGAACATTTGCAGAATTAAGAAAAATGAATTTATCTTTGCATCCCCAACAACGAAGAAAGGACTGGTAGTTCAGTTGGTTAGAATGCCGCCCTGTCACGGCGGAGGTCGC